>CAZZFZ010000014.1:5043-33070 GCA_964653835.1 uncultured Anaerolineales bacterium | reverse complement strand
TTCCAGCAGGCGCTTCAACCTGGCGCGACGGCGCTTGTTACCAATAACCATTAACACACGCGACATGGTGGATCCTCAAGAGGAACTTCTCGCTTGTAAGAGTTTCCTCTATTGTACTCGTTTCTGTTTGGCGTGTGGGGGGACTCAAACGGATGTTGTTGCTGCAGCCAGTGTTCACCACGGAGGCACGGAGAACATCGAGAATTTCTCTGTGAAAATTCGCCGGGCAACTCTGTGTTCTCTGCGTCTCCGTGGTCAATATAGCGTATCTGTTACAATATATGAGTTCGCCTCGTTTCTGGAAATTCATTGTCTCAATTCCTTCCAATGTGCTATAATCGGCGCACTGGCAACGCCTGGACTCTGTTGCCGTGGATGGATGACGTGATTGTCGCGACCCGTTTGAATAATAATAACAACAACGCCAATGCCTCCGACGATCGTTTCCGTCGGGCGGTGCGTTGCGGGTTGCCAGTCATCTGATTTAGGTGCTTGCGAATTCATCGCCCGATGCTGGAGACAGCAGAGGGCGATTTTTTTTGGCTATCAATCTGGAGGAGCGTATGTATAAAACTCATACCTGCGGTGAGTTGACTCTCGAACATTGTGGGCAACGTGTGACCCTGGCCGGGTGGGTGCATCGGCGTCGCGATCATGGCGGCGTGACTTTTGTGGATTTGCGCGACCGCTTTGGCCTAGTGCAGATCGTCGCCGATTCAGCTGCCCATCCAGAAGCACATCAGGCTATGGAGCCGGTGCGCGTCGAGTGGGTGGTTCAGATCGAGGGCGAGGTGCGAGCCCGCCCGGAGGGCATGATCAACCCCGATATCTCCACCGGCAAGATTGAGGTGGATGTACACGCGGTGCGCGTGCTCAACCCGGCGAAGACGCCGCCCATTTACATCAACAAGGAAACCGAAATTGACGAGCAGGTGCGTCTGCGCTATCGTTATCTCGACCTGCGCCGCGAGCGCATGCGTCGTAACCTGGAGCTGCGCCATCGGGTGATTAAATTTATTCGGGATTACCTCGACGAGCGCGGCTTCCTTGAGGTGGAGACTCCCATTCTGTTCAAGACCACCCCCGAGGGAGCGCGCGACTACCTGGTGCCTTCGCGGCTGCACCCGGGGGAGTTCTACGCCCTGCCGCAATCACCGCAGCAGCTCAAGCAGTTGCTCATGGTCGCCGGGGTGGAGCGTTATTTCCAGATCGCCCGCTGTTTCCGCGATGAAGATCAGCGCGGCGATCGTCAGCCGGAGTTCACCCAGCTGGACCTGGAGATGTCTTTCGTCGAGCGCGAGGATGTGATCTCGCTGATTGAGGCCATGTTCACCGAGATGGTCGCCCAGATCGTCCCGGAAAAACGCGTGGTGCAGACCCCCTGGCCGCGCTTCACCTACGACGAGGTGATGAACCGTTTTGGCAAGGATAACCCTGATATCCGCTTTGGCATGGAACTGGCGGATATCAGCGATCTGGCGGCGGGCTGCGGCTTTGGCGTCTTTGAGCGCGTGGTCGCGGGCGGCGGGCAGGTGCGCGGCATCAACGCCCGCGGGTTGGGCGATTACAGCCGTAAGCAAATCGAAGAGCTGACTGAATTCGTTGCCCGTTACGGGGCGAAAGGGCTGGCCTACATCGCTCTCCCCTCGGACGGGGGACAACGCTCCTCGTTTGCCAAGTTCCTTGCTGAGGGCACGCTGCAGGGCATCCTCGATCGCTTTGAGGCCCAGGCGGGTGATCTGTTACTCTTCGTCGCCGATCAGCCCGCGGTGGTGGCCGAAAGCCTGGGACGGCTGCGCGAGCTTTTGGGCGACCGCCTGGGGCTGCGCGACCCGGACGTGCTCGCTTTCTGCTGGGTGCTTGATTTCCCCTTTGTGATGTGGAACGAGGATGAACAGCGCTGGGATCCCAGTCATCACCTCTTCACCGCGCCCATGCCGGAAGATATCCCCCTGCTCGATAGCGACCCCGGAAAAGCGCGCGGCCAGCAATACGACCTGGTGCTCAATGGATACGAGGTCGGCGGCGGTTCAATTCGTATTCATCAGCGCGAGTTGCAGGCTAAAGTCTTCAAGTTGATTGGCCTGGACCCCGAGGTGGCTGCCGAGCGCTTTGGGCACATGCTGGAAGCCTTCGAGTATGGCACGCCGCCGCATGGGGGCATCGCGCCGGGTATTGACCGCATTTGCATGATCCTGGCCGGGGAGCCGAACATCCGTGAGGTGATCGCCTTCCCCAAGAACCAAAACGCCCGCGACGTGATGGCCGACGCGCCATCTCCTGTAGAGCCACAACAGCTCGAGGAATTACATATTCGTCTGGATTTAGGAGAGTAGTAATCAGGTGATTGGGGGATTGGGAAGATACCTGATTCCTGGTTACATACCCCGTAAAGGAGTGGAGCTATGACGACCCAAATAATTCGCGTGGAAAACATCGCCGATTACGTTGACCAGGAAGTCACCGTGCAGGGGTGGGTGTATAACCGCACCCGTAAGGGTAAGCTGGTCTTCCTGCTGGTGCGCGATGGGTACGGCTTTGTGCAGTGTGTGGCGTTTAAGAACGACCTGTCGGAAGAGACCTTTGAGCAGATCGTTCATCTGACGCAGGAATCCTCGGTGGAGATCCGCGGCAAAGTGCGCGCCGATCAGCGCGCTCCCGGCATCCCCGGCGGTTTTGAGATCGGGATCACCGACTTCAAGCTGGTTCAGCGCGCTGCCGAAGATTACCCCATGGCCCTCAAGGAGCATGGTGTGGACTTCGCCCTGGAAAACCGCCATTTCTGGCTGCGCATGCCCAGCCAGTGGGCCATTCTGCGCGTGCGCGCCACGGTGATCCGCGCCATCCGCGACTGGCTGGACGATCACGGTTACATCAACATGGATACGCCCATCCTTACCCCCGCAGCCGCCGAGGGCACAACCACCCTGTTTTCCACGGAGTATTTCGACGAGGGAACAGCCTACCTGGCGCAGACCGGGCAGCTCTACAACGAGGCCAACATCTTCGCTTTCAAGAAAGTCTATTGCTTTGGCCCGACCTTCCGGGCGGAGAAATCCAAGACTCGCCGCCACCTGACCGAGTTCTGGATGGTTGAGCCGGAGGTGGCCTTCTGTGATCTGGACGAGTTGATGGAGATCGAGGAGCAGTTTGTCTCGTATATCGTCCAGCGTGTGTTGACAGAGTGCGGGCCGGAGTTGAAATCGCTGGGGCGCGACACCAGCTCGCTGGAAAAGGTGGCGCCGCCGTTCCCGCGCATCTCCTACGACGAAGCGGTGGAGCTGCTGGCGAAAATCCGCGCCGAAACCGAAGACCCGGAGCAAAAGGAACTGCTCGCTTTTGAATGGGGCGAAGACTTCGGCGCGCCGCATGAGACCGCCCTCACACAGCAGTTTGAGAAGCCGGTCTTTGTGTATGGCTACCCGACAGTGGTGAAGGCGTTTTACATGGAGCCGTGGCCGGGGCGCCCCGAGGTCTGCAAGAGCGTGGACTTGCTCGCCCCCGAGGGGTATGGCGAGATCATCGGCGGCAGCGAGCGCATCTCCGACCCTGATTTGCTACTCCAGCGTATCCGCGAGCACAACCTGCCGGAGGAAGCCTATCGCTGGTATCTGCAACTGCGCCGTTATGGCAGCGTGCCGCATAGCGGCTTTGGGCTGGGCGTGGAGCGCACCGTCACCTGGTTGACGGGAATCCGCCATATTCGTGAGACCATCCCCTTCCCGCGCACAATCAACCGGGTTTATCCCTGAAAAATTAAAAATTTTCCCAGGGAAGCAGATTTCCCTTCCCGCGGGTGCGGATTCATGGTATAAGATAGGCACCCTGCTGTGTACGTGATGCAGCTCTTGCGTTTTGAGCCAACACTTACTTTTAATCGGCCCAAATTTCTGCGCTGACGCGATAGGCTTCGGCCAAGGCGGATCCGTGGATGCGGGCCACTACCTGCGAGAGCAGGTTCAAAACTTGGTTGCACACGGCATGGCGGGGTGTCTGCCTGACGGCAGAGCAAACGAGGCGGCTGAAAAGCCGCCTTTCGTTTTGGGGGTACAATTCTTGCACCATACAATCCAGGTGTTCAACAATGCTAAAAACCTCAGTTGTGGACGAAATAATTCATTCGCCGCAGATGAACACAGATGCAAAGGATAGGCAAAGAATCCCATGCATCCTGTTCATCTGTGGTTCATTCCTGGCGAAAGCAATGTGTTTTCGCTAAAAGCCTTTATTCGCAACTCAGGTTTGATTGTCGAGATATTTGGAGGAATGGTGATGAAGAAACCCGGCCGAATTGCATGGTTCGCGCTGAGCGCGTTGGTATCTGCCACCCTGGCATGTAGTTTGTTGCTGCCGCCGCGCCCGCAGGCGATCCCCACGTCCACCCCTGATTTCACCATGACGGCGATCATTGAGACGCTGGAGAGCCTGCAATCGTTGGCGACCGCCGCGCCGACTCAGCCGGGCGCGGCAGCGACCAGCGGCGCACAGCCGCAGGCGATCGCTACGGCGACGCTCCCTCCGCCAACGAATACCCTTCCACCACCACCGCCTCCACCGACGAACACGCCGTTGCCGCCCACGCCAACGTCTCCCCCGCCGCCGACGTTCACTCCGACGGTCTCTTACGCCGGGCCGGGCATGCGTCCGGGGACGAGCATCGCTGCGGCGTACCGCTCCAGCCCGCCGGTGATCGATGGTTACCTCTCCGATTGGGACGAGCCGATCTACCCGGCATATTTCCCCGTGTATGGGGCTGCTAATATCAGCGAGCAGGCCGACCTGTGGGCCAATGTGATGGTGGCCTGGGATACGACCTATTTGTACATCGGCGCGCGCGTCGAAGACGATGAGTACGCTCAAAACGCCAGCGGTAAATACCTCTACCGCGGCGACAGTGTGGAAATCTTGCTGGATACTAATGTGGGCGGCGATTACTACCTCGATCAACTCAGCCTGGATGATTACCAGTTGGGCATCTCACCGGGCAACCCGACAAAGGGGAGCAACACCGAGGCCTATTTGTGGTTCCCCGCCAGCGTGGAGGGGCCGCGCACCAACGTGAAGATTGGCGTGCTTCCGCTCCCTGGGGGCTATCACCTTGAACTGGCCATCCCCTGGAGCCTGTTCGGCGTAACTCCTTATCAGGGGCAGCACTTTGGATTTGCTTTCTCGGTTTCGGATAACGACACAACGATTAAAAATGTGCAACAAGCCATGATTTCCAACGTCGCCACGCGGGTGCTGGCGCGGCCCTCCACCTGGGGCGATCTGACGCTGACGCCGTGAGATAGTCAGATTGGTCAAATTGGTCTACTTGGCCTGATTGGTCACTTCGACTAATCAGACCAACCAGACTAATCGGACCAATCCGCCTAAAAGCGCTGTAACGCCTGGAAGATGGCCTGCGCGCCGAAGTCCACCGCGGCCACGGGGATGCGCTCATCGGCGGCGTGGATGGTGGCGGAGAAGTTGAAATCGGCGGGCAATTTCATGGGGGTGAAGCCGTAGGTCTGGATGCCCAGGCGGGAGAAGAAGCGCCCATCGGTGACGCCGCTGAGCAGCAGGGGGATGGGAATCCCCTCGGGGTCCGCGGCGACCAGGATATCCGCCAGGGTGTCGAATAACCCCATATCCGGAGTGGCTGGCCCGGGGTCGTGGCGGACGACCTCAAATTCCACGTTTTCTCCCACCAGGGCACGCAGTTCGGCGAGCAGATCCTCAGGCGTAAAGCCGGGCAGCAGGCGGCCGTCCAGCTCCACGCAGACCTCGCCAGGGATGACATTGACCTTGTCGCTGGCGTGCAGAATGGTGGGGCTGACGGTGTTGTGCAGCAGTGGGTCAAACAGGCGGGCGCGCTCGCCCAGCAGGTTGAGCACGGTGTTCGCCAGGGCGGGGTTGGTCAACTGGCGGAGGAAGAAGCCGCTCACCCCGCCGACACCCTCGGCCATGCGGATGAACATCTCGCGGGCCGGGGGCGTGATGTGGGTAGGTAGCCGTTTTTGATCCAGCGTTTGCAGCAGTCGCGCCAGCCGTGCCATCGCCTGGCCGCGCACCGGCATCGAGCCGTGACCGGCGGCCCCGCGCACTGTGGCCTTCAGCCAGCAGATTTGTTTCTCGGCGACCTGGATGGGATAGAAACGCTTGCCGCCCACCGTCATGGTGAATCCGCCGAACTCCCCCAGAGCGTAACGTACGCCCTCGAAGTAGTGGGCGTGTTCCTCTACCAGGAATTTAGCCCCAAAATCGCCGCCCGCTTCTTCATCGGCCAGGATTGCCAGGATCACGTCGCCAGGCGGTTGCAAGCCCTCGGCTTTGGCGCGCAGGAAGGCGGCCAGCATCATGGCGACTCCGCCTTTCATATCCAGCGCACCGCGCCCCCAGAGGTAATCATCTACGATGCGGCCCTCAAAAGGTGGCTGCTGCCAGGTTTGCCCCTCGGTGGTGACCACGTCGATGTGGCCGTAGAGCAGCAAGGGAGGCGATTCGCCGCGCCCCTTCAGGCGGGCGATCAGGTTGGGGCGCTGCGGGTCGCGCGCCAGGGTGGTGGTCTCGATGCCGGCCTGGTGGAGCAGGTCGTTGACGTAGGCGATGCAGGCGGCCTCGTTCCCCGGCGGGTTGGTGGTGTCGAACTGGATCAGCCGTTGGAGCAACTCCGCCGGACGTTGGTAGATGGTTGTGGTCGGTTTCATGCTATTCGCGGGTGAGATACCACGGAGAACACGGAGTGGTGATTTTAAATGTGGATGGCGTGCCCTTCAACGCCGTGGGCGGCTTCCATCAGCACTTCGCTCAGGGTTGGGTGGGCGTGGACGTTGCGGGCGATCTCGGCGGCGGTCAGTTCCATCATGCGGGCGATTGTGAGTTCGGGGAGCAGTTCGGTCACCTCCGGGCCGATCATGTGCGCGCCCAGGATTTCGCCATACTTCACGTCGCTGATGATCTTCACCCAACCTGTCGATTCGCCCAGCCCCAGCGCCTTGCCGTTGGCTGAGAAGGGGAAGCGCCCCACGTTGATCTCGTAGCCGCGCTCGCGGGCTTGCGCCTCGGTCAACCCGAAGGAGGCGATCTGTGGGTGGCAGTAGGTCGCCCGCGGCATCATCTCGTAGTCCAGGGTAATCGTCTCCACTCCAGCGATGTTCTCGGCGCACACAATCCCCTGCGCCGAGCCGACGTGCGCCAGCATCAGCCTGGCAGTCACATCGCCGATGGCCCACACGCCGGGGACGTTGGTCGCCATGCGCTCGTCAATGGCGATCGCGCCGCGCTCGGTCAGTTGTACGCCGATTTCCTCCAGCCCGAGTTTTTGGGTATTGGGGCGGAAGCCGATCGCCAGCATCGCCTGTTCGGCCTCCAGCACCTGCTCGCCGCCCTCGCCGCTGACGGTCACGTTGACGCCCGCGCCGGTGGTTTCGATGCGCTCCACTTTCGCGCCGGGAAGCGTCTTGATCTTGGCTTTTTTGAAGGCTTTGGCCAGCTCGGCGCTGACCTCTTCATCCTCCAACGGGACGATGCGCGGCAGCATCTCGACGATCGTGACATCCACGCCATAGGCGTTCCACACGGTGGCGAATTCCACGCCAATCGCCCCGGAGCCGACGATAATCACGGACTGCGGCAGTTTTTCTTGCAGGATGGCTTCGCGGTAGGTCAGCACTTTCTCCCCATCCACTTCAACGCCGGGGATGACAATCGGGCTGGCGCCGGTGGCGATGATGATGTTTTTACCTTTGAGTTCCTCGCTTTGCCCCTCGGCGTCGGTGACGCTCACCGTGTCGGCGGCGACCAGGCGGGCGGTGCCCATGTGGACCTCGATGTTGTTCTTTTTCATCAGGAAGGCCACGCCCTTGGTCAGGCGCGCCGAGACCTGGCGGCTGCGTTTGACCGCCTGGGCGTAATCCAGTTCTAGATTGTCAAAGGAGAAACCGAAGGTGCGCCCGCCGGTGCGCAGCAGGTGAGCGATCTCAGCGTTTTTCAGCAGGGCTTTGGAGGGGATGCAGCCCACGTTCAGGCACACGCCGCCGAGCCATTCTTTATCAATAATAGCGGTTTTCAGGCCGAGCTGCGCGGCGCGGATGGCGGCCACATATCCGCCAGGCCCCGCGCCGATTACGATGACGTCATAGGATTTCATGCGTTTTCTCCGGTCATGGTGGTTTGTTCTGGTTCAAGAGGGCGAGAGTCGCCGAGAGGCATTATACCAGCCTTCGATCGAGTACAATGGCTTATGGGGAATGGCGTTATTTGGCCTTTCGTCTTGAAGGGCTGAGGAGTTGGGAGCGATGGATGTATCAAAAGAACCCCTGAAAGCCAGGTTGTTATTCGTTGGTCTGGTTGTATTTTTTCTGCAATCTTGTGGGGTATCAACGAATCCGGCGCGGCGATACACCAGACCGACGCCAACCATTGCGCTTGGGGCATCCGAGAATACAGGGCCGCTTCCTGCATCGAAGGCGACTGAGCCGGAGGGTCGCTATGCCATCATCGCTGACACAGCATGTTATCAGCATCGGGGAATATGATCCGGAAACCCACCAGGCTGGGGATGTCTACTTCCCAGAAGCGCCGGTAATGTTTAATCGCGTGTTTACGCCGTTTGGTTTTGTGATACCGGCTGAGATATCTGCCACAGGGGAGGATAAGGCCAACCCGCAGGCGGCCTTCCTGGCGCCGCTGGGGACGAAAGTCTACTCTCCGCTCAATGGGCGCGTAGAGCGCATAGCGGAGTTGTGGAGCACGCCCTCTTTGGGGGATGTCGCCATCCACATTCTGCCGGATGACATCAAAGAGGGGTGTTACGTGGTTGTGGAGTTGGAGCACGTTGTTCAGCCGACGGTTCAAGATGGGGATCAGGTCGAGGCGGGACAGGCGCTCGCCGAGGTCAGCTCGTTGAACGCGGAAGCGCAGGCCGGTTTGGGGATTGTGGAGCTGGGGATACTTTACGCGACGGCCGAGGGGACGCCTCTCCATCGCTGCCCGTTTGCCTATTTCGCGCCCGAGGTGCGCGCATAGCGCCTGGCTGAGCTCGCCCGGATGCTGGCGGCCTGGGAGGAATTCGTCGCTGACCCTTCTCTGTATGCAGAAACGGCCTGGGTGGATGGCGTCGTGGGCTGCCTGGCGGGCGAAATGCTGGAACGCTAAGCAACGGCCTTGACATGTCGGGCGGGGCGTTCTATAACATATCCTGACAGGAGGTGAAAGGGATTATGGCAACGGAACGACAGCGTGAACTGCGCCGTCGGCGCACCCGTCGCAAAAAGCTGCGCAAGCTGCGCGCCCGCCTGGCTGAGGCTCGCACCAAAGAAGAACGTGCCCGTATCAAGGAGAAAATTCGCCGCATCAGCCCCTGGGCGCTGCTGCCGGAAGATTAACCCTGGGCGATGACTGCGCCGCGGCCCACCGATCTCATCCTGGTGGCCTATCTGCCTTCGCCGCGCGATTTGGAGATCGCTCGCCTTTTGGGCTGGTATCGTATCCCTCTGGCGACCGCGCCGAAAGTGGTGGCCGTGGACTGGCTGGCCTTTTACCAGCCGGCTGCCTTTGGGGAGGGACATCAATGGCGGGTGGAATACATCGCGCCAGTGTTGGGACACGAGCTGACCACCCGCGCACAGCTTTTGCAGGATGAGCCGGATCATCCCCGCGCTGGGGAGGAGTATTTCAAGGTTCAGCTTGGCCCGCTGGTGAGGCTGCCGCGCCCCATCCACGCCGGGAAGTGGAAGCGGGTGACATTTTTCTACACCACGGGGGAGTACCTGGCCCGCGCCGAGACGCTTAATGACCTGGTGGTGCACAGCGAGGAGCGCAAGCTACTCTGGCGTTCGTTGCGCGAGCGCGCAGCCCAGACTGGTTATCAGGCACGGCCGCCGCTGCCTGAGGTGGACCTGCCACCCGATGCGCTGGCGTTTCTTTTGGGCTTGCGGGACCTGGAATAAAAAAACCGCCCGGGGGCGGGGCCCGGACGGTATGATTTTGACAAGGATGGGGGTCAGGCCATCTGGGAGAGCACGATCAGCACAAACCCAAGCAGGCCCATGTTTTTGGTGAAGTTGGTCATCTCGACCATTTTCATTTGTTGGTCTTCCACGGCCCAGAAATTGTGCATCGTAAACGTCACAGGGATGAGGAAGACAGTCAGGGCGATCATGCCGTAGAACAAGTATTGCCATAAAAGCAGGCTAGCTCCCCCGGCAAGCAGCAATAACCCGGTGACGGCAACCGCCAGCTTGGCCGCGGGTACGCCTTTGGATTGGGCGTATTCACTCAGCATGTTGAGATTCATGAAGTGGTTGAACCCCATGAACACGAAGTACACACCAACCACAATGTGTCCGATCAAAAAAACAACGTTCATTTTCTGTTCCTCCGTATACTGATAATTGGGGCAGTTTATAGTTTGTTGGACGGCTGGCTTTACCCGCCGTAGAACCAGCCGGTATCCCGCAAGATGAGGGGCGTGGCCTGGGGATCGCGCACTCCGGTTTCCACCACCTCGGCCACAAAGACGGTGTGATCGCCGCGCACCACGCTATCGGTGACCCGCGCCTCGAACCAGGCGGGGGCGTCCAACAGAAGCGGCGCGCTGCTCTGTGGGCCAGGTTCAAAATTCAGCCCGTTGATCTGATTCCCTTCCACCTGCGAAGGGCGGAAGAATGCCGCGGCGGTATCTTTTTGCCCGGCTGCTAGGATGTTGACCGCCAGCATGCCGCTACGCTCAATCAGTGTGTGCAGGTTGCTGTCTTTCTTTACCGCCGCCATCACCAACGGCGGCTCGAAGGAGGCTTGAGAGAGCCAGTTGACCGTCCCCGCGGCGATCTCGTCGTCCGCCGCGGCGGTTAGCACATACAGTCCATAGGTCAGCATGCGCAGGCTTTGTTTGCGGATTTCAGGATCCATACATCACTCCTGTAAGGCAGTTTCAATCACGATCTGGAATTGTTCAAAAGGCAGTGCGCCCTCGATTTTTTGTCCATTGATGAAGAACGTTGGTGTGGCGCGCACGCCGCGTTGACGGCCTTCTTGCATTTCGGCCAGCACGGATTCCTGGTAGCGCCCACTGTCCAGGCACTGGTTGAAGGCTCTGGTATCCAGGCCGAGTTGGGCAGCAAAGGCTTTCAGGTTGGCGTCCTTGAACGCGCCGCGGTTTTCGCCTGCCTGGTTGGCAAAGAGCATATCGTGATACGCCCAGAAAGCGCCTTGTTCCCCGGCGCATTCCGCTGCCTCCGCCGCGGCCAACGATTCCGGCCCAAGGAAGGGGAAATGGCGGTATTCAAAACGGACGATGCCGGCGGCAACATACATTTCTTCGATCTGACGCTCCGCGCCAGTGGCAAATTGCCCGCAGAACGGTCACTGGAAGTCGGAATACTCTTCAATCACCACTGGTGCATCGGGTGAACCGAGCGCTTTGCCGTCCGCGTAAGGGCGTTCCTGATCCTCGGGGGTGGCGAACACACCCCCGTCGGGCAGGGAGGGGCGGTTGCCCAGCCAGATCAGGCCGCCGACCAGGACGAGGCCCAGGGCGGCAATGCCGATCATGCGCATCTGGCGTTGGCGACGTTTTTTTGCGCGGCGGGCGCGCCGTGCGTCTCGTGTGCTCATTGTTATTCTCCTCTTTAGGTGTCTTGGAATCGGGGGTCTTGATCGTTCCAGATGAACGTTCCGTCTCGCAGGTCGCGAAAGGCTTCCTGAATTTCGGCCGCGGTATTCATGACGAAGGGGCCATAGGGGACGATGGGTTCACCGAAGGGCGCGCCAGCGATCAGCAGGAAGCGCATGCTGACCCCGGAGCTGGCGCGCGCTTTGAGGTGGGTCCCGTCCCCAAAGATCAACATGCGGGTGGCGGCCACGGTTTGACCGTTGAACGCTCCCGCCCCGCGGAACAGGTACGCCATGACGGTGTGCCCTGGGGGCAGGGGGATTTCAAATTCGCTTCCCGCCTCCAACTTCACGTCCAGGTATAGCGGGTCGGCGGCGATGTCGCGCACCGGGCCGCGCACACCGTCAACCTCGCCGGCGATCACTCGCACGGTTGTGCCGGAATCTTCCAGGCGGGGGATCCCCGCCGCGGTGATGCCTTGGTAGCGCGGGCGCGTCCATTTCAGGCGTGCGGGCAGGTTGACCCATAACTGAAAGCCGAATACCATACCGTTTTCGTCCTGGCGGGGCATTTCCTCGTGCAGGATGCCGCCCCCGGCGGTCATCCACTGAATGTCGCCCGCGCCGATCAGGTCGGCGTTGCCCAGGCTGTCGCGGTGGAAGACGCCGCCTTCGAGCATGTAGGTGACCGTCTCGATGCCGCGGTGCGGGTGCATGGGGAAACCCACCGGCGGCCCCTGCCGGGGCTGGTTGAAGGCGAAGTTGTCGAAGAGTAGAAATGGATCGAGCGGGTTGGCGGGCGAAGGCGCCAACGAGCGGCGCAGTCGCACGCCCGCGCCCTCAAGCACGTACTGCGGTTCAATGATGTGAGTGATTTCTCGGAGCATATTTCTTTTTTAGCCAGAGGTTTCCGGCGTCGGTTTGACCTGGCACAGGATTCGGTTGTTTGCCGGGTCGTTGACCCGCAGCCCGCCGTTGTGCATCTCAAACGGTGTTTGTGCGGCCTCCAGGTGGGCGCGCAGTGCTTGCAACGCCTCTTCGTCCGGCAGGTGCAGCGAGAACCAGCGTAAGCCGGTGGCGTCCTGCGGCGGGGGCGGCGCGCCCTCGCCCTGCCAGGTGTTGAACCCGATGTGGTGGTGATAGCCGTCCACCGAAACCATCCCCATGCGAAAGAGGCGCATCAGACCTTTGTTGTCAAAGCCCAGCGCGTCGCAGTAAAAATGCCTGGCTGCTTCCAGGTCTGCGACGTGTAGGTGGACGTGGCCGAGGCGCGTCTCCGGCGGGATCGGGGCGTTCAGGTCGTCACCGGGTTGCAGGTGGGAGAGGATTTCTTTCACATCCAGCGCCTCGCGCCCGTCGCTGAGTGAGCCGTCGGCGCGACGGGCGTAGAAGCGACCGCCCTCGATGACGAACTCGCCGTCCTCTGGCGATTCACAATATAACTCAATGCCGTTGCCGTCCGGATCGCTCAGATAGGTCGTCTTGGTCATGATGTGGTCGGTGGGGGCGTTGGGGTAGCGCGCCTGGAAGAGGCGCGCCAGCACCCGCGCCAGTTCGCGGCGGTTGGGCAACAGGATGGCGAAATGGTACAACCCCGTCACGCCGCGGTAGTGACGCGCAACCGGGTTTTCGTGCAGATAGAGCAGATCATCCGATCCCGTTCCCAGGGTGGCTTGGCCATCCTGACGGGAGTGAAGTTGAAGCCCGATCAGCCGCTGGTAGAAATTTACGGCTCGGTCCAGGTTTTGCACCGTCAGCGCCACCGCGCCGGGACGGGTTTTGGGGTGCAGGTGGAAACTCATGGGGTTGGTTCGCTTTCTGTTTGTGTGTTGAGCAGGCACCGCTGCGACCACTCGCTTAACTGATCGAGAATGGGGAGCAGGGCCTCGCCCTGGGGGGTGAGGCGGTAGGCGCTGTTGCGCGAGGCCGGGTCGCAGCGCGTTATCAGCCCCTTCGCTTCGAGCATGCGCAGGCGGCGGGTGAGCATTGTCGGGTTGATGCCCTTCACCCGCGCTTGCAGCTCGCAGAAGTGCCGCGGCTGGCGAAGATGGTGGATCAGTTGCAGCGTCCAGCGCGTCCCCAATAGGCGGGTCATGGCGGCCACGGGGCAGATTTCGTGCTCAGTCACAGAGGCTCCTTCGGTGGTGTTCTCTAGAAAAGAGTAACTACAAAAAGTGTAGCAATATAATAACGGCTGTGCCCGATACTGTCAAGGGGGCAGCGCGGTACAATACATATGGTCGTTTTACACTACCACGGAGAAGTTCAACTTCTCGCAGAAATTGAACTTCTGAGCGTGTGTAGGCCTTGTCCACATCTTTGACATCAGGAGTTTTACGATGAAGAAAATCATCCTGCGCGGCGGAACATTGGTCACGGCGTCTGATACCTTTCAGGCAGATATCCTCATCGAGGGCGAGCGCATCGACCGCATCGGCCAGGGGCTGCGCGACCCCGAGGCGAAGACCGTTGACGTACAGGGGAAACTGCTCCTCCCTGGGGGAATTGATCCGCATACCCACTTTGATCTGGAGATGTTCGACACGGTCTCTTCCGATGACCACTACACCGGTCACAAGGCGGCTGCCTTTGGCGGCACCACCACGGTGATGGACTTCGTCGTCCAGGAGCCGGAGGGGTTTGCTCATTCGGTTGAAATCTGGCGGCGCAAGGCGGAGAAGGCGGCGATTGATTACGGCTTTCACATGAACCTGACGCGTTTTGACGAACAGGTCGCCGCCGAAATCCCCTCCCTGTTGGAGATGGGCATCACCACGCTTAAGGTGTTCACGGCCTATAACGGTCGGCTGCGCCTGCCGGACGGGGATATCTTCAAGGTGATGCGTATAGCCAAAGAGCAGGGGATGCTGGTGATGGCGCACTGCGAGAACGGCGACGTGATCGAAACCCTTGTGGCAGAGGCCCTGGCCGCGGGGCACACGGCACCGGAGTGGCACGCGCTCACCCGACCGGCCTGGGGCGCGGCGGAGTCTATCTTGCGGCTGGCGGGCATGGCTGCGGTTGCCGAAGCTCCGCTCTACATCGTTCACATGAACACCGCCGGGGGCGTGGATATGCTGCAATACGCCCGTCAGCGCGGCCTACCGGTGATGGGCGAGACTTGCCCGCAGTATCTCTTCTTCACCATCGAGCATTTGCGCCGCCCTGATGGGGCCAAGTGGATCTGTTCCCCCCCGATGCGCACCGAGGCCGATAACGCCCGCCTGTGGGAGGGCCTGGAGCAGGGGGTCATCCAGACGATGGGGACGGATCATTGCCCGTTCTTCTACGACGGCACCAAGCCGATTCTCTACGAAGGGCAGGAGATCACCATCCCCGGCAAGGAACTGGGGGCCGCGGATTTCACCAAAATCCCCAACGGACTCCCCGGGGTGCAGGATCGGCTGCCCGTTTTGTGGACGGAGGGCGTGGTTAAAGGGCGCATCACCCCCAATCAGTTTGTTGCCCTCACCAGCACCAACCCGGCCAAAATCTTCGGCCTTTATCCCCGCAAAGGAGCGCTCGTCCCCGGCGCGGACGCCGACATCGTGGTCTGGGATCCGCAAAAGAAGGTGAAATACGGCGTCGCCCTCTCGCATCAACGCACCGATTACAACCTTTACGAAGGATGGGAACTGACCGGCTATCCGGAAAAAGTCTACCTGCGTGGCCAGTTGATTGTGGATGGCGACGAGTGGCTGGGCCACCGCGGCATGGGGCAGTTTTTGCATCGCACCCCCGGCGCGCCGGTTTTGTAGTTTGGGTTTCACCTCTTCCCTAAATCGAGTAGAATTTGGTTATCGCTCGTATATTCCCTTCGAGTTCCTTTGTGATCTTCGTGGTGAATCCAGATGCGTTAATCAGGAGACTTCGATGACCGAACAAAAACCCCTCAACTTCAAACCGGAACCAGGTGTCGGCTTTACCGCTGAGCGGCGGGCTGACGGCGGCATGAACCTGACCTTTACCGAGATCAACGATAAAACCTTGCAGGCCTGGCACGACTTCGCCGAAGAGCACTTGCTTGGCTCCGACCGCCTGGTGCGCAACCTCTACGACCTGCGCAACGTGGGGAACATTTCCGAGCGCGCCATCAAGGTGGCGGTGGAACTCAACAGCGACCCCTCGACGCGCAACATCCGCCTGGCGGTGGTGGTGGCGAATGAAGATGTAAAAGCCGCCATCCAGAAAATCGCTGATCTGACGCCCGCAGGGGGCGCGCGTATGGCGATTTTCACGGATATGGACGAGGCCGAGGCCTGGCTCAATCGTCCGATTGAATCCATGGTATAGGCGTGGGGCTGGAGATTAACGGGAAGACTTTGGAATGGGGTGCCCGCACATACGTGATGGGCATTCTTAATGTCACCCCAGATAGCTTCTCCGGCGATGGCTTGCTGGCTGCCTCATCCGCCGTAGGCGAGAGGGCTCTGGCCCAGGCGCTCCGCTTTGTCGAAGCGGGCGCGAATATCCTTGATGTAGGCGGCGAGAGCACCCGTCCAGGTGCCGAGCCAGTGAGCGCGGAGGAAGAGCTGGCGCGCGTTGTGCCGGTGGTGCGCGCCCTGGCTGTGGAATTCCCTGATGTGCTGATTTCTATTGACACCTACAAAGCCGCTGTCGCCGAGGCCGCCCTGGAGGCCGGGGCACACATTGTCAACGACGTGTGGGGCCTGCGCGCCGACCCGCAGATGGTTGAGGTAGTGGCGCGCTTCAACGCCCCGGTGATTCTGATGCACAACCGCAGTAACCCGAAATCGGCCGAGGTGCGCGCCCGGTTAGGTGGGCGGTATATCGGTGTGGAATATGATGATCTCCTTGAAGACGTGAAGCGCGAACTGATGGAGAGCGTCGCCATCGCCCGCCAGGCCGGAATCCCGGATGAACACATCATCCTCGACCCGGGGATCGGCTTCGGCAAAACCGTGGAACAAAACCTGACCTTGCTCAACCGCCTGGATGAAATTTGCGCCTTGGGGTTCCCTGTGCTGCTGGGGCCGTCGCGCAAATCCTTCATCGGCTACACCCTTGACCTGCCGCCCGATCAACGCCTTGAGGGGACTGCTGCTGCGGTGGCAATCGGCATCGCCCGCGGGGCGGATATCGTCCGCGTGCATGATGTCCTTGAAATCGCGCGCGTCGCCCGCATGGCCGATGCCATCATCCGCCCTCCAATTCATTCGCAGGTTTAGCAGATTGCGCAGATTGCGCAAACCTGTTCGATCTGCGAATCCCTCCCCCTTGTGTGTTAGAAATTTGTGATTGGAATACAGGAGTTTACTGATGTCTCAAAACGATTTTAATGCCCGCGATGTGCTCAAGACCTCGCACGGCGACTATGTAATTTACCGTCTCGACCAACTGGAAAAGGATGGCCTGACAAAACTCGACCGCCTGCCGTTCTCCATCCGCGTGATGCTCGAATCGGTGCTGCGGCAATGTGATGGAAAACACATCACCCCTCAGGATGTGATTAACCTGGCGGGCTGGCAACCGCGCACAGACCAGCGCCCGGTGCTGCCCTATCGCCCCGGACGCGTAGTGATGCAGGATTTCACCGGCGTTCCTGCGGTGGTAGACCTGGCCGCCATGCGCTCGGCGATGGCTCGACTGGGTGGCGATCCCCGGAAAATCAACCCTCAGGTGCGCGTTGACCTGGTGATTGACCACTCAGTGCAGGTGGATTTCTTCGCCAGCCCGGACGCGCTGAAGCGCAATGCCGAGCTGGAATTCCAGCGCAACCGCGAGCGTTATGAGTTCCTTCACTGGGGGCAGAAGGCTTTTGATAATTTCCGCGTTGTGCCCCCTGCCACCGGCATCATCCACCAGGTCAACCTGGAGTACTTGGCCGAGGTGGTGTTGAGCAAAAAAGAAGTGGACGGTGAGCGCCTGGCCTTCCCCGACACGCTGGTGGGCACGGACTCCCATACCACGATGATTAACGGCCTGGGCGTGGTCGGCTGGGGCGTCGGGGGCATCGAGGCTGAGGCCGCCATCCTCGGCCAGCAGATTGACATGCTCACCCCCGAGGTGTTCGGCTTCAAGCTTTACGGCCAGTTGCAGGATGGCGTCACCGCCACCGACTTGGTGCTTCAGGTGGTGCAGATGCTGCGTCAGAAGGGCGTCGTGGGCAAGTTCGTGGAATTCTACGGCCCTGGCCTGGACGTGCTCTCGCTGCCTGACCGGGCGACGATTGCCAACATGGCCCCGGAGTATGGCGCCACGATGGGCTTCTTCCCGGTGGACGAGGAGACCCTGCGCTACCTGCGCCTGACCGGCCGCTCGGAGGAGATTCTTGAGCGGGTGGAGAAATATCTGAAGGAGCAGCACCTCTTCCGCACCGCCGATACCCCTGATCCGGAATATACCGACACGCTGGAACTTGACCTGAGCACGGTGGAGCCAAACCTGGCCGGGCCGACTCTGCCGCATCATCGTATCCCCCTTAAAGAGATGAAAGCGACTTTCGAGGCCGCTCTGCGCAAGCCGGTCAGCGAACGCGGTTACGCCCTCGATGAAGAAGCCATCCAGCGGCGCGTGACCATTGGGGCGAACGGCTCCCGCGCCGAGATGACCCATGGCTCGGTGGTCATCGCCGCGATCACCTCCTGCACCAACACGTCCAACCCCTCGGTGATGATCGGCGCGGGGCTGGTGGCCAAGAAAGCCGCCGAGCGCGGTTTGCAGGTCAAGCCCTATGTCAAGACCAGCCTGGCCCCCGGTTCGCGCGTGGTCACCGAATATCTGCGCCAGGCCGGGTTGCTGGAGCCGCTGGCCGAATTGGGCTTCAACGTGGTTGGTTACGGCTGCACCACCTGCATCGGCAACTCCGGCCCGCTGCCCAGCGAGGTCGTGCGCGCCATCAACGAAGGCGAACTGGTGGCCGCGGCGGTGCTCTCCGGTAACCGCAACTTTGAAGGCCGCGTCAGCCCGCATGTGCGCGCCAATTACCTGGCCTCGCCGCCGCTGGTAGTCGCTTACGCACTTGCGGGCACAGTGGACATTGACCTCAATAATGAACCTCTCGGCACCGACCGCGACGGTCAGCCGGTTTATCTGCGCGATATCTGGCCCAGCACCCAGGAGATCCTCAACACCATCGCTGAAAACGTCACGCCAGCGATGTTCAAGGCGATGTACGCCAACGTCTTTGAAGGCAATGAGATCTGGAACCAGATTCAGGGCGGCGTAGGGGATGTCTACGCCTGGGATGAGAACTCCACCTATATCCAGGAGCCGCCTTTCTTTGTGGGGCTGACTCCCGAACCGCCGGACATCGCTGAGATCCGCGGTGCGCGCGTGCTGGCGCTTTTGGGCGATTCGATCACCACCGATCACATTTCCCCCGCGGGAGCGATCCCGCCCGATAGCCCGGCGGGCAAATACTTGATCGAGCGCGGTGTGCAGCCCCGAGATTTTAACTCCTATGGCTCCCGCCGCGGCAACGACCGGGTGATGACCCGCGGTACGTTTGGCAATATCCGCCTGCGGAACCAGCTTGTACCCGGCGTGGAGGGCGGCTATACAGTTTATTTTGGCTCACGGACAGAAGACCGCGGCCAACAAATGTCTATCTTCGACGCCGCCATGAAGTACAAGGAAGACGGCGTTCCCCTGGTTGTGCTGGCGGGCAAACAATACGGTACCGGCTCCAGCCGTGACTGGGCGGCCAAGGGCACGCTGCTGCTGGGCGTCCGGGCGGTGATCGCCGTCTCCTATGAGCGCATCCACCGCTCGAACCTGGTGGGAATGGGCGTGTTGCCGCTGCAATTCAAGCCGGGTCAGAACGCTGAATCGCTCGGCCTGGATGGCCGCGAGGCCTTTGATATCCTCGGCCTGAGCAACGACTTGCAGCCGCAGAGCGAAGTCACCGTGCGGGCGACGAAAGAAGACGGATCGGTGGTCGAGTTCAAGGCCGATGTGCGTCTGGACACCGCCATCGAGGTGGAGTATTACCGCAACGGCGGCATTCTGCACACCGTGCTGCGCAACATGCTGAACAACTGATCTCTCTCGTCAAAGCTGATGTTGTTTTATTCGGCCTGGTCTTCGGATCAGGCCGAATGGTTTAACGCAGAGCTGCAAGAGGCGCGGAGAAGGGCAAAACACTTTTCGACTCCCCGTCTCTGCGTTGAAAAAGCTCTGGCGCGTTCTGATGATGTGGAGTACAATCTGGCGCATTGGATGCCATAATTCGCACGGATTGCCAAAAATGACGAGGACCGACCGCCGTATTCGTAGAACCCAAAAGCTCCTGGGCGACGCTTTGATCGCCCTGGCGCTCGAACGCGGCTATGAAAACATCACCATCCAGGATGTCACCGCCCGCGCCGACATTGGCTATCGCACCTATTTCCGTCACTTCGCCGGCCTGGACGACCTACTGCGGCACGTCGCGCAGACGCAGTTGGATGAGCTGGAAAAACTGTTCCGCTTTCCGGCTGCCGAGGCGCTGCCGCAAGACCTTTTCGCTTACTCGATGGAAAACGGGCGCATTCTCTTTGATTATATCCAGGCTCACGAGTCCATTTTCCGCGTGCTACTCTTGCAGGATAGCGTGCGTTTTTGCCTGCAATCGGTGATCCGCCACGCGCGCGATTACGCCGAGCGGTTTTTCAAGCAGTTCCCATCGGAGAGCATCGCCCCCTCCATCGTTGCCAACCATGTGATCTACGCCACCTTTGCCCTGATGAACTGGTGGCTGGAAAACGACAAGCCGTATTCCACACAGCGCATGGGCGAGGTGTTCGCCGCCCTGATTATGCGTCCTGCGTGGCAACTTTCTCTTGAGTGATGAATCAGCGATCCAATCAACCCATTATTGAACTGCGTGACGTGGTCAAGGTGTATTCCAGCCTTGCCGGGGAGTACCAGGCCCTCAAGGGGATCAACCTGGAGATTTACCCCGGCGAATTCTTTGGTATTTTGGGGAAATCGGGCGCCGGGAAGTCCACGCTGCTTAACATGATTACCGGCGTTGACCGTTTGACCAGCGGCGAGGTGCTCGTCCACGCGGGCGGGCAGTCGGTCTCGGTGCACACCCTGAGCGAAAACGAACTGGCTTTGTGGCGCGGGCGCACCATTGGCGTGGTGTATCAATCCTTCCAGTTGTTACCCATGTTGACGCTGCTGCAAAACGTGATGTTGCCCATGGATTTGTGCGGGTTCTACCACCCCCGCGAGAGCCGCGAGCGGGCGCTGGAGTTGTTGCGCCGCGTGGAACTGGAAGACCATGCCTTCAAGCCGCCAGCGTTCATCTCCGGGGGTCAGCAGCAGCGCGTCGCCATCGCCCGCGCATTGGCCAATGATCCCCCCATCCTCATTGCCGATGAACCCACCGGCAGCCTGGATTCAGTCACCGCCGATCACATATTCGATTTCTTTGAGCAGTTGGTCGCCGAGGGGAAGACCATCATCATGGTGACTCACGACCACGGCCTGATGCCGCGTTTCACGCGCTATGTACGCATTGTGGACGGCGAACTGATCACCGATCCGGTTGAGGAGGTGAGCCGATGAGCGAGCAAAACCACCCCCTCACGCAGCCAGCCGAAATTGGCGAGGCGCTGATCGAAATGCGCGATATCGTCAAGACCTTCAAGAACGCCGCTGGCGAGTTCACCGTGCTTAAGGGCATCAGCCTGACCATCCGCCGTGGGGAGTTTGTTTCCATCATTGGAAAATCGGGCAGCGGTAAGTCCACTCTGCTCAACATGCTCACTGGCATTGACCATCCCACCTCTGGCAAGGTCATCGTTGATGGAGTGGATGTCTATGCCATGAACGAGAGCCAGCGCTCGCTGTGGCGTGGGCGCAACCTGGGCATCGTCTTTCAGTTCTTCCAGTTGTTGCCCATGCTCAGCCTGCTGGAGAACGTCATGCTGCCGATGGATTATGTGGGCATGTACGATTTTAACGAGCGCCCGGAGCGCGCCATGGAGTTGCTTAGGATGGTCGGCCTGGAGGAGCACGCCCACAAACTGCCGCAGGCGGTTTCCACTGGTCAGCAGCAGAGCACCGCCATCGCCCGCGCCCTGGCGACCGACGCGCCGATCATCGTCGCTGATGAGCCGACCGGCAACCTGGATACCCGCGCCTCGGACAAGATCATTGAGCTGTTCAGCGAGCTTTCCCGCCGCGGCAAAACCATCGTCATGGTGACTCATGATCCCATGATGACCCGGCGCACCTCGCGCACGGTGATCCTCACCGATGGCGAGATCGTGAACGAAGCAGTGGCGCAGGCGTTGCCGTTGCTGCCGCACCCGTTGATGCGCGAGGTCGAGCGGCGTTCTCAGCGGCGGGTTTATCAGCCCGGTGAGGTCATCTTGCAGGCGCAGGCGCCGGTGGAGCACTTCTTCATCATTCTGGATGGATTTGTGGAGGTGGTGCACAAAAGCCGAGTTGCCAAATCCTGGGTAGCTTCGCGGTTGGGGCGGGGCGATTTCTTCGGCGAAATTGAGCTGGTGCGCGACCGCAAGGCGATTGCCAGCGTGCGTGCCACTGAAGATGGGCCGGTGGAAGTGCTCATTCTGCCCCGCGAAGATTTTCGCTGGTTGATGGATCGTTCCTCTCTGACGCAGGAAGCCATCACCCGTATTGTGCAGCAGCGCCTGGCCGAGGGACGAGCCGGCGCCCGCAAGCGGGGCCGCGGTCTGTTCGGACTACTAGGCGATTGATGGAGTGAATTATGCGCCCGCGTTGGCGAAAAGTGCTTTCAGATTTATGGGATAACAAGGTGCGCACCCTGCTGGTGGTGTTCTCCATCGCCGTGGGTGTGCTGGCAGTTGGTGTGATCGCTGGGGGATATGTGATTATCTCCAATGATATGAGCGCCAGCTACGCTGCCAAGAATCCCGCCAACATCGAAATCCGCATGGATGATTTTGACGATGACTTCCTCGACACCCTGCGGGAGTTTGACGGCCTGCGCGACCTCGAAGGTCGCCGCGTTTTTGGGATGCGTGCCCGCCCCGCGGGGGAGACCGACTGGACGATGCTGGACATCGTCGCCTTCAAGGACTTTGAGGAAAACACCATCAATTTGCTCGAACCCCTCGAAGGGGCAGCGGCCCCGCGCCGGGATGAAATCGTCATTGAGCAGACCGTCCTCGAAAAGATGGATATCCGGGTCGGCGAGTGGCTGGAGGTCGAACTGCCGGATGGCACGGTCAAGCGTTTGCAGATGGTTGGGGTGGTGCTCGATTCCAGCACCAGCGCGGCTGATTTCCTCGCCGCGCCGCTGGCCTATGTCACCCTGGATACCGTCCCCTCCTTGGGGCAGCCGGAGATGTATAACCGCCTGTACGCCACGGTGGCCGAAGGTCAGGATGACGAGACGCACATCCGCGCCGTGTTCGCTGACCTGAAGGATAAGATTGAAAAGAGCGGCTTTGACGTCGGCCTGACGCGACGCTCCATGACGCACAAGCACCCGCTGGCCTCGATCGTCAACGCCGTGCTGGGCATCCTGATGGCGCTGGGCGTTTTGATCGTCTTTCTCTCCAGCTCGCTGATTGCCAACACACTCAACGCGCTCTTACAGCAGCACCTGCGCCATATTGGGGTGATGAAGCTGATCGGCGGGCGTAACAATCAGATCTTTGCCCTCTACCTGGCGTTGATTATGGCCTTTGGTGTGTTGGCGCTGCTGATCGCCGTCCCCCTGGGTGGGCAAGGGGCCTATGCGCTGGCGCAGTTCATCGCTGACCAGATGAGCTTTTCCCTGCTTGGTTATCGCATTGTCCCGATGGCGTTTGGGATTCAAATCGCCATCGGGCTGCTTGTACCGCTGATCGCCGGGTTTGTACCGGTGATTAACGGCACGCGCGTGACCGTGTTGCAGGCCATCAGCGGCGATACCCTGCGCCTGCAGGCGAGCGGGCCAACGCGCTGGGAGCGCTTTCAGCTGCGCGTCACTCAGGCGCTCGCCCGCCGTGGAATCCATGTCCCCAGGCCGTTGCTGATCTCTTTGCGCAACACCTTCCGGCGGCGCGGCCGCTTGATGCTCACCCTGTTCACGCTGACGATGGGCGGGGCGATCTTCATCGCCGTGTTCAATGTGCGCGTCACCCTGAATGATTACGTCCGTCAGGTGGGTAACTATTTCCTGGCCGATGTCACCCTGGATTTTGAGCGCCCCTATCGGCTGGATGAAGTACGTCAGTACGCCATGCGCATCCCCGGCGTGACGGCTGTGGAGGGCTGGCTGTACACCAGCGCGGAGATCCTCTTCCCCGATGGATCCGTGGCGGATAACGTCAACATCCTCGCTCCCCCTGCCGAGAGCACCCTGGTTTCGCCGATGATGGTCGCGGGCCGTTGGATCGCCCCCGGCGACCGGCAAATGCTTGTCATCAGCGAAGGGATTTACGACTATTATCCTGACCTGCAAGTCGGCGACACGTTGCCGCTGAAGATCAACGGCAAGGAACAGCGGTGGGAGGTGGTGGGGATTTTCAAATTCGTCGGCGTGGAGGGTATGTTGGGGTACGCGCCTTACGAATACATCGCCGAGCAGCAGAACCTCGTCCGCCGCTCCTATTCTTTTCGTCTGGTGGCGGAGCGTCATGAGCGTGCCTATCAGGAGGCGCTCGCCGATCAGGCCGCGCAGGCTTTTCGCGACTGGGGTTTCCACGTGCGGGAGGCCGTTCCCGGCCTGTCTACGCTGGACGATGCTTCGGAGAGCCTGGATATTCTGGTAACTTTTTTGCTTATCATGGCGCTGCTGACCGCGGTCGTCGGTGCGATGGGGCTGGCCGGGACGATGAGCATGAACGTGTTGGAGCGCACCCGCGAGATTGGGGTGATGCGCGCCATCGGGGCGACGGACGGCGCGGTGATGCGTATGGTCATCATCGAGGGGGCGCTGATTGGCCTGATCTCCTGGGTGCTGGCCGTGGTGTTCTCGGTTCCGATCACCTATCTGCTGGCGACGATCGTCAGCCTGGCGGTGTTCAACACGCCGATCGCCGTCGTCTTCACCCCCCTGGGATACGGCATCTGGGTGGGGCTGGTGCTGGCGCTCTCGGCGATTTCCAGCGTTTTGCCGGCGCGCAACGCCGCGCGCCTGACCATCCGTGAAGTTTTGGCTTACGAATAAAGGTTAATCACCATGAAGAAAATTTCTGTAATTTCGTATTTAGCGATCGCATTGCTGTTGGCTTTGCTGCTGGCGGCTTGCGCCACGCCGGAAGCGGTTACCCCCGCTCCGACTGTGGCCCCTGTGGCCGCGGAGGCCGTCGTCGCCG
Source organism: uncultured Anaerolineales bacterium (assembly GCA_964653835.1). GTDB lineage: Bacteria > Chloroflexota > Anaerolineae > Anaerolineales > UBA11858 > J130. Next base: position 8,228 of record CAZZFZ010000014.1, on the reverse strand, counting down.
AGGGGCATATCGTCCCCGCGCGCGAGGTGACACTTGCTTTCCTGGCGCGCGGGCGGGTGAGCGAAGTGCTCGTCACCGAGGGGGATGCCGTTCAGGCGGGCGATGTGATCGCTCGCCTGGGCGACCGCGATCAGGCTGAGGCCGCACTGGCCGCTGCTCAACTGGAGGCCGCCAGCGCGCAGCAGGCATACAATGACTTTCTGCGCTCCGCTGATCTGGCCCTCGCCCAGGCGTGGCAGGATTATATGGACGCGCAGGTGGCGCGCGCCGAGGCCGAACGCGCCTGGGAAGGGGTTGATGAAGAAGCCATCCAGGATCGGCTGGACGAGGCTCAGGCCACCGTCAACGATCGTAAGGTGGATCTGAACGATGCCCAGGATACCTTTGATCGTTACAAAGACCTGGATAAAAACAACCCGTCCCGTCAGACGGCGAAGGACGATCTGCGAATCGCGCAGGAGAACTACAACGAGGCCGTGCGCCAGTTGGAAGCCATTCAGCGCGAGCGGGACGCCTTGCGCGCCGCGCTGGATGCCGCCATCGCCGCCGAGGCCGAAGCGCAGCGGAAATATGAGGACTTGCTTGCCAACAGCGGCCTTGATCCCGACCAGCAGGCCGTGCTGGAAGCGCGCCTGGCGAACGCCGAGGCGCAGGTCGCTGCCGCGGAGAAGGCGCTGGCGGATTACGAGTTGCGCGCCCCCTTCGCTGGCGTGGTTACTGATCTCAACCTGGAAGTGGGGCAGTTGATCGGCCCGGAGACCTGGGCGGCGCGACTGGCGGATTTCAGCGCCTGGTATGTGGAAACCAGCGACCTGACCGAGCTGGAAGTGGTCAGGGTGACGGTCGGCCAGCAAGTGGAGATCACGCCGGATGCCCTTCCCGATGTCGTCCTGACCGGCACGGTGGAACGCATCGCCCAGTCCTTCCGCACCCAGGCGGGGGATATCCTCTACACCGTGCGCGTGCGGCTGGATGAGAGCGATCCGCAATTGCGCTGGGGGATGACGGTGCAGACGGTGTTCCAGCCCTGAGGTGAGCGAGGATTCTTACGCCAATTTAACACTTTTGCGATAGAAATAGACCGCAGACAGCGGACCGCGGTCCGCCGTCTGTGGTCTATTGTCCGCTATCCCTTTATACACCTCTTCTTATGTTGAGCCTCAGGAGATTGCCGTATGCCTGATACCAGCAAACCGATCGCCTTTAAAGCTGAGATCAAGCAGTTGCTCGACATTTTGATTCACTCCCTCTACACCGAGCGGGAGATTTTTCTGCGCGAGCTGATTTCCAATGCCTCCGACGCCCTCACGCAGATGGACTTTATCATGCTCACCGAGCGCGATGTCCGCGACCCCGATGCCGAACTCGCCATCCGCATCACGGTGGATGAGAAGGAGAAGATCATCACGATCAGCGACACCGGCGTGGGGATGACGCGCGACGAGCTGGCGACCAACCTGGGCACGATCGCCCAATCGGGGGCGAAAGACTTTCTGGATGCCGCCAAAAGCGACGGCGACCAGCATCATCTGGCGGACGTGATCGGCCAGTTTGGTGTGGGGTTTTACTCGGTCTTTATGGTGGCCGAATGGGTGCGGGTGACTTCACTCTCGTATAAACCGCGCACGCGCCCGGCAAGCTGGTACGCCACCGGCGACGACACCTTCACCGTCGGCCCGGCGGAGAAGGAGACCCGCGGCACCACCATCGAAATCAAGCTCAAAGAAGACGCACACGAGTTCGCCAGCGAAAGCCGCTTGCGGGAGATCGTCAAGCGGCACTCGGATTACATCCGTTACCCAATCTACATCGGCGATTCCAACGAGCAGGTCAACAGCCGGACGGCGATCTGGCGACAATCGCCGCGGGATGTGAAGGACGAGGAGTACAATGAGTTTTACAAGCATCTCACCCTGGAATTCGAGGAACCGCTGGCGCACCTGCATTACGTCGCCGATGCCCCCTTGCGCATCTTTGCTCTGTTGTACGTCCCGGCGCGCCCGGAGCGCAGCGTGTTCTCCCCGCGCAAGGAAGATGGCCTCAAGCTGTACACCCGCAAGGTGCTGATTGACGAGTACAACACTGACCTCTTGCCGCCGTACTATCGTTTCATCCAGGGCGTGGTGGACGCCGACGACCTGCCGCTGAACGTCTCGCGCGAATCCGTGCAGGCTACTGCCTTGATGGCGCGCATCAAGAAGATACTCACCAAACAGGTCACCAAAACCCTGGAGAAACTGGCGAAAGACGACCCCGAGAAGTATGCTCGCTTCTGGGAGCGGTTTGGCGATTTCATCAAGGAGGGGATTGCCTCTCAGGAGGCCGACCGCGAGAGCCTCTACCCGCTGGTGCGCTTCCTCACCACCACGCACCCCGAAAACTGGGTTTCGCTGGCGGAGTACGTCGAGCGCATGAAGGATGGGCAGGAGAAGATTTATTACATCCTGGGCGACGACGACCGCTCGGTGGCCCGCAGCCCGCACCTGGATTACTTCCGTGCGCACGGCTATGAGGTCATCACCCTGACCAGCCCGATGGATTCCTTCATGTTGCTGGGGTTGCGCAAGTTTGGGGATTACGAGCTGCAGAACGTGGCCGCGCCGGACCTGGATCTCCCGAAAGGGGAGGAGGCCCCCGAGGAGGATACCGCTCCCGAAGCCCTGCCCGAGGAGGAATTCGCCAGCCTGGTGGAGTGTTTCAAGGCACGCCTGGGCGAGCGCGTCACCGATGTGCGCGCCACCGACCGCCTGACGGATTCCGTCGCCCGCTTGGTGGACCCGGAAGGCAGCCTCGGCCAGGAGATGCAGCGCGTCTACAAGCTGGTGGACCGCGACTATGAAGTGCCTAAGAAAGTGCTCGAACTCAACCCCCAACACGTGCTCATCAAACGGTTGAGCAAACTGCCGGACGATGATGAGCGCGTCCCGTTAATCATCGAACAGATCTACGAGAGCGCTTTGCTCATCGAAGGACTGCACCCCGACCCGGCCTCGATGCTGCCGCGCATCCAGCAGTTGATGGAGCAGGCGCTAAAATAAGCCAGGACATCCTCCCGCAGGTTCAAAACCTGCGGGAGGATGATTTAGCAATGTGTTTTCTCCGAAGTTAATTTTTTATGCTGTTGGAGGTAGAACCACAGCGCGCCCAGCAGCCCGCTCAGGCCGCCGCCGTACCAGATCGCCTGC
>CAZZFZ010000014.1:1392-4943 GCA_964653835.1 uncultured Anaerolineales bacterium | reverse complement strand
CCGCCGAGGGCCATGACCTTCAACGGGGGGTGGCGCTTGCTCAGGCGGGTGATGTATACCTGTAGCGTCACCACCATCAGGGCGTTGGTCATCGGGATCAGGCCGTAGCGGTTTTCCAGTACGCCGTAGTTTTGCTTGGCGTAGACGCCCATGAGCACCCAGATCACTGCGGCGCTGATCTGCGTCAGGGTGAAGGCCAGCACAAAGATCATGAAGGAGCGATCGCGCAGGATGTGAGCGTAGCCGCGGGCGGGTTCGCCCGTCTGCTGTTGAGGGGGCGCGGCGGGCAGGGTTTCGCGCACGAAGAACCAGGTCAGCGCGCCGAAGAAGAGTAAGCCGGCTGCTGCCGCGCCGAAGGCGAAGCTGTACGAAGCGGTCGCCACCACGCCGCCGACCGCCGGGCCGATGGCGATGCCCAGATTCTTGGCGAGGCGGGTGAGGGCGTAAGCCTCGGCGCGTTGACCCGCGGGGATCAGGTCGGCGACCATGGCGTCGGCGCTGACGCGATAAATTGGCTCAAACAGCCCGCGCAGCGCCATCAACGCAGCGAAGGCCAGGTAAGTCTCGGCAGGGATCAGCGCCAGGTAGAGCAGCCCGCTGCCCGCCAGGCCGACGATCAGACCGATTTTGCGCCCGATGCGGTCGGCGACCGGCCCGGCGACGAAGGAGGCCCCCAGCCCCGTCGCGGCGTTAAGCGTCATCAGACTGGCGACCGCCGCCATCGGCAGCACCAGCCGCTCGCTGGCGTAGATCATCAAGAAAGGCCAGATCATGCTTGACCCGGCAAAACTGATTAACATCCCCAGGAAAAGCAACCAGAATTGGGAAGGATAAGATTTGTACACCGCCCGAAAATTTTCCATGCGGGCGATTTTATCACCGAAATTCTTCTGCGGTTATAATACTTTCCATGACTCATATTCTTGTGACCAACGATGATGGCGTGACCGCGCCCGGCCTGCTGGCGCTGGCGCGCGAGATGCAGAAGCTGGGGCGGGTGAGCATCCTGGCCCCTGATCGCAACTGGTCGGCCTCCGGGCACGTCAAGACCCTGCACCGCCCTTTGCGGGTAAAGGAAGTGCAACTGGCGGACGGCCTGACGGCCCTCGCCAGCGACGGCGCGCCCTCCGATTGCGTCGCCCTGGCGTTGCTGGGGCTGGTAGAAAAGGTTGATCTTGTGGTTTCGGGCATCAACCCGAACGCCAACATCGGCCACGATGTGACCTATTCCGGCACAGTCACCGCGGCGATGGAGGCGGTCATCGGCAGCGTGCCGGGGGTGGCCGTCTCGCTGGATTCGCCGGAGAACCACCTCGGCGGGCTGGATTACATCCCCGCGGCCAGCGTTACCCGGCAGATCGTCACCCGCTTGCTGGTAGATGGATTCCCGCAGGGAATCCTGCTCAACGTCAACGTCCCCTATCTTCCGCTGGAGGAAATTCGCGGGGTACAGATCACGCGCATGGGGACGCGGGTGTATCGCGATCAACTGGTGCGCCGAGAGGACCCCCAGGGGCGGCCGTATTACTGGATCGGCGGCGAAGCTCCTACAGGTGTGGAGGAGGACGGCACGGATTTTGGGGCAATCAAAGCGGGATACGTCTCCGTGACTCCTTTGCAGCTTGACCTGACTGCCTATGAGGCGTTAGAGGAACTGCGGGAGCTGAAGTGGGAGATGGAGGCATGAACGAAGCTTACCCTGTGCCAGATGACTTGCTCGCCGCGCTGGAACAACACCCGGAAGCCGCGGCGCGATTCGATCGCCTGGCAATCTCGCATCAGCGAGAATATGTGCGTTGGATTGAAGAAGCCAAGCGGGAGGCCACCCGTCAGCGGCGCATTGCTAAAACGATTGAGATGTTGAAGAACGACTCCAAAGCGCGTTAAGCGCACCCTTCGATACGCGCTCCGCGTTTGCTCCGCGCTACTCAGGGTGCTTGGTGGGTTGCGCCCTGAGTGCTCCTGATTGGAGGCTGGAGTGAGACGGGGGTGTACCCTTTGATACACGCTATTGGGATGCTTGGGCTGCGCCCTAAGTAGCCCTGACCAGAGAGATGTATGGAGTGGGGTGCACCTTTCGGTATGCGTTCCCCAGGGTGCTTGTTGGGCGCGCCCTGAGTAGCCCTGGCTAGAGAGATGGGGGGCACCCCTCGATATGCGCTCCGCTAACGCTGCGCGCTACTCAGGGTGCTTGGGCGCGTCCTGAGTAGCGCGCAGCGCAGGGAGGGGCGTGTCGAAGGGCGCTTTATGTCAACGCTGAGGTTCCGGCTTGCGGGCGGTGATGCGGGCGCTGAACACCGCTTTCTGCGCATCAAACCCCTGGAGTTGAGCTTTTAATTCTGGTTCAAGTTGCTCGATGGCCTCGTCCACCACAGCCTGATCCCAGTAGGTCGCCTCCACGACCACGTCCTCGAAACCGGCTTGCTGGATGATGGCGGTGTAATCCTGCACATCCAGGGCCCCAGCGACGCAACCTGCCCAGGCGCTCAGACTGGTTTTGATGGCATCCGGCAACGGGCCATCGGTGACGATATCGCTGACCGCCAGCAGACCGCCGGGTCGCAAGACGCGAAAAGCCTCCCGAAGCACCTGCGGCTTATCCGGGCTGAGGTTGATCACGCAATTGGAGATGATGACGTCCACTTCTTCGTTGCCTACAGGCAGGTGCTCAATCTCTCCCAATCGGAACTCGACGTTCTGCGCGCCGATTTGGGCCTGGTTGGCGCGGGCGCGTTCGATCATCGCTGGGGTCATGTCCACGCCGATGACTTTCCCCGATTCCCCAACCTTTTTCGCTGCCAGAAAACAGTCGATCCCACCGCCGGAGCCGAGGTCCAGCACCGTCTGCCCCGCTTGCAACCCCGCCAGCGTGACCGGGTCGCCGCATCCCAGGGAGAGGGCGGTCACCTCGGCGGGGAGTTCCATCACATCGGGGTCTTGATAGAGTTTTTCCACTGAATCGAGCTGAATATCTGTGGGCTGGCAGCAGCCTGTCGCTGTCTCCGCGCAGCCGGTCGAATCTCCTGCCTGGAGTTTCTCGGCGATCTGACCGTAGCGGGAGCGCACCGCGGTGCGAATGTCTTGCGAGGCGATGGATTGGTCGGACATTGTATTCTCCTTCATATAGATGAATTTATATTCTTCGATGGGTTTGGTAAAAAAAGGAGGCTGGCGCCTCAGGTGGATGTTTTCTCAACGAGACGGATTGGTTGCTCCGGGGCGAAATCCTCTGCCACGCGACAACAGCCCTGGGCCAGCCGTTCCTGGTTCAACGAGTAGAGCACCTGCCTGCCGCGGCGTTCAATTCTTACAAGCCCGGCGTTTTTCAGGATTTTCAGGTGATGTGAGACGGTGGGTTGGGCGACATCCAGTTTATCCACAATCTCACCGACACTCAGGCTGGTGCAGCAGCACAGCGCCATGATCTTCTGGCGGGTTTCGTCCGCTAATGCTTTGGCGAACTCAACAGTGTCGATCCTGGAGGTAGTTGTTTTCATATTGAAGCCCATCGATGCGTTGCATAATAATCGAAGTTTGTCGATGTGTCAAGG
>CAZZFZ010000014.1:0-1292 GCA_964653835.1 uncultured Anaerolineales bacterium | reverse complement strand
GAAGGGCAATTACTGCCGGAGCATCCGGCAGACTGCCTGCGTAAAAGCGTGGGTGGTGGCTGTGCCGCCCACATCGGGGGTGCAGATGCCAGCAGCCAGCGTACGGTGTATGGCTTCCCGCAGCCGTTGAGCCGGGGATGACAGGCCCAGCGTTTCCAGCATCAGCGCGGCGGAGAGCATCGCGCCCACCGGGTTGGCGATGCCCCGACCGACGATATCGGGAGCGGAGCCGTGCACCGGCTCGAAGACCGGCGTCCCCTCGCCGACATTGGCGGAAGGCGCGACCCCCAGGCCGCCCACCAGCGCGCTGGCTTCGTCGGAGAGGATGTCGCCGTACAGGTTGGGGGCCAGCAGCACGTCAAACTGTTGGGGGGCGCGTAGCAGGTGCATGGCTGCCGCGTCCACCAGCATTTCGTTGACCTCGATTTCAGGATATTCGGCCGCTGCCTGCAGCGCGCATTCGCGAAACAGGCCGTCGCTCAGTTTGAGCACGTTGGCCTTGTGGACCACCGTCAGGCGAGGGGGACGTTGTTTCCCGGCAGCGCGGCGCAGTGCCAGTTCACAGGCCAGGCGGGCGATGCGCTGGCTGGCGGAACGGGTGATCACCCGCTCCGCGATGGCGATGTTGGGCGTTTCCATGCGCTCGCGCTTGCTATATAGTCCCTCGCTGTTCTCACGCACGATCAGCAGGTCTACAGCGGGATAGGATATGGGGAGAGGCATCGAGGCCACCGGCCGCAGGTTGGCGTATAACCCCAGCTCGCGCCGCAGGGCGAGGATCGGGCTGCGGTACCCCTCCACGCGCGTGGAGGGTGAGGCTGTGGCCCCAAAGAGTACCGCGTCGGCCTGGCGGGCCAGCGCCAGCGTCTCGGGAGGCAGGGCGTCGCCGCGGTGGGTGAAACACTCAAACCCGGCCTCGGCCTCGACAAAGCGCAGGTTCAGCCCCAGGGCGTCCAGCGCCTCGGCCGCGGCGGGGATGACTTCCGCGCCGACTCCGTCGCCGGGAATTAACAGGATGATGAGGTCCTGGCCTGTCATGGGATGGCCTCCATGCTGGCGCGCAGCGCCGGGATCAACCCCCCAGCGCGCAGGATGGCCTGCAGGTGGGGCGGGAAGGGGGCAAACGTGAACACCCCGGCGGGAAGGTGAATCCGGCCGTTTTCTAGGTCGAGGCGAACGGGGTCGCCGGACTGCGCGGCGTCCACTGCCTGGGGGCAGACGATGACCGGCAGGCCGCGGTTGATGGCGTTGCGGTAGAAGATGCGGGCGAAGCTCTGGGCGATGACGCAGCC
>CAZZFZ010000013.1:0-33073 GCA_964653835.1 uncultured Anaerolineales bacterium | reverse complement strand
GCATCCGCCAGACTTTCTCCGGCGTGACAGGATTGGCGTCAATATCCACGCCCACGGCATCGCGCACCGCGTTGGCCACCGCCGGGGCGACGCCGTCCATCGGGATCTCGGCGACCGCCTTGACCCCGAAGGGATGACTCGGCTCAAAGGTCTCCACGAAGATGGTCTCCAGCTCCGGCATCTCATCGGCGCGGAAGATGTGGTAGCTGCGGAAATCGCGCTCCCGGGCGCGGCCCTGCTCATCGTAAGTCATCTCCTCGCACACAGCGTAGCCCAACGCCTGGGTCATGCCACCTTCGATCTGCCCGGAGGCGGTGATCGGGTTGACGATCACGCCGGAATCCACCGCCATGACCAGCTTATCCACCGTAACCTGGCCGGTCTGCGTATCCACAGTCACCTCGGCGAACTGGGCGGCGAACGGCGGCGGGGCCACCGGCGAGTAGTACGAGCCGACCGCCATGATCTGCTCCTGATCTTCCATGTGCAGGGCATTCAGCGCCACTTCTTCCAACGTCACAAAGCGGCCATCAGGGGCAATGGCGCGACGGTAGTCCAGTCGAATGGTCTGATAGTCCGATTGGTCGAGCATGCGAGCAGCGCGCTTTTTGATGCGCTCGGCCACCTGCTCTGCGGCGCGCACCACCGCCGCGCCGGAAATGTAGGTGGTGCTCGAGGCGTACGCGCCGACATCAAAGGGGGTGAAATCGGTATCCGATGAGTAGACGATAATATCCTCCACTGGCACGCCCAGTACTTCGGCGGCCATCTGCGCCAGCACGGTGTCGGAGCCGGTGCCCAAATCGGTGGCGCCGATCAGTAGGTTGAAGGAGCCGTCATCGTTCATCTTGATCGAAGCGCCGCCCATATCCAGGTAGGGGATGGCGGTTCCCTGCATGACGAGGGCGACGCCGATACCCTTTCGTTTTCCAGTGTCAGGTGTTCCGGTGTCACGTGACACACCCGCACGCCACTCCTCGTTGCCATACTTCTGATCCCATCCGATGGCGGCCTTGCCCTGGCGGACGCACTCTTCCAGTGCATTGGTTTCGATGGTCTCTGGGCGGGGTTCGCGCCCCTCACTCCACGCAGTACTGAAGGGGTGCAACTCCCCGGCGCGCAGCGCGTTCTTGAGGCGGAATTCAATCGGGTCAAGGTTCAGGGCGCGGGCGATCTTCTCCATGTGACGCTCGACCGCCCAAAAGCCCTGCGGCACGCCGTAGCCACGGTACGCTCCGCTGGGTGGATAATTGGTATAGACGATATCGGCGTAGAAGCGGATGTTGGGCGACTTGCGATACTCCCCATCGCCGACGTAGAGCGCCATCGCCTTGTGGCCGGTGTTTCCGGTGACGGTGAGAGCGTGCGCGCCGTTGGCGCCGGTGTCGCTGAGGGCATACATCTCATTGGCGGTGATTGTGCCGTCCTTTTTAACGCCGGTCTTCATACGGATGCGCATGGGATGGCGCGAGCGCGCCGCGATGAACTCTTCTTCGCGGGTGTACTCGTAGATCACCGGGCGGCCGGTGGCAATGGTCAGGTGCGCGGCCACGTCTTCAATGAGCACTTCCTGTTTGCCGCCAAAACCGCCGCCGATGCGCGGCTTAATCACCCGGATGCGCTTGACCGGCAGGTCCAGCACCGGCGCGAGCATTCGGCGCACATGGAAAGGAACCTGCGTGCTGGTGCGGATCACCAGGCGGTCGTCCTCGTCCCAATAGGTGACCACCACATGCGGCTCGATGTGCGCTTGCTGCACCTTGGGAACTACGTACTCGGCTTCAAAGATGTGATCGGCCTCGGCGAAGCCTTTTTCCACGTCGCCGATGTCAATGCGGATCTCAGCCGCCAGGTTGCGGGAGGGATCCGAATCGGCAAAATTGACGTAATCCGGCTCATCGTGGATGATCGGCGCGCCGGGCTTCATCGCCTCGCGCAGGTCGAGGACGGCGGGAAGCACCTCGTATTCAACTTCGATCAACCCCAGGGCTTTTTCTGCAATTTCGGGGCTTTCCGCGGCCACGAAGGCCACCCGATCACCGACGAAACGCACCTTGTTATCCAGCGAGAAACAATCCAGCGGACCAGGGATAGGGTGCGACTGCCCGGCGGTGGAATAGGGTACGCGGGGGATGTCTTCATGGGTCAGCACGGCGGCCACGCCAGGCAGGGCGCGGGCCTTGCTGGCGTCAATGCGCTTGATGCGCGCGTGGGCGTGCGGGCTGTGCAGCACTTTTGCGTAGAGCATGCCGCGCATCTCCAGGTCAGCAGCGAAGGCCGGTTTTCCCTGCGCCAGCTTGACGGCATCCACTTTGGGTTCGGATTTGCCAACCGAGTGATAGGGCGAGGTTTCGGGGGCGACGACGAGTTTGGGGGCCACCTGAGTTTGGGTCTGGATAGCGGGAGACGGACCGCTGCCAGTTGACAATGGTCGGTCGTCCGCCGTCGGTTGGACATCCGTCATCCCCAACGAGTCATCCCCGATCTGGGAAGCGTCTCCCCCCGTCTCCCCCCGCATCTCCGCGGCGGCCTGAAGCACAGCCTGCACGGGCTTGAGGTAGCCGGTGCAGCGGCACAGCACCCCGGAAATCGCCTCACGCACCTCAGCCTCGGTGGGATGCAGATTATTATCAAGCAGGGACTTTGCCGCCAGGATCTGCGCTGGCGTGCAGTAACCGCATTGAATCGCGCCGGTTTCGATAAAAGCTTTCTGGAGAGGGTGCAACCCCTCGGTTTTGCGCCAGCCCTGATCGGGGTGCATCCCCAGCGCTTCGGCGGTGGCGATGTGATGCCCTTCGGCCTGCGCGGCCAGCATTACCCCGGCGTTGACCGGCCTGCCATCCAGCAGCACGGCGTCCGCGCCCGTCAGGCCGTGTTCATCGCCAAATTTGACCGAGTGATACCCCAGCCCGCGCAGCACCGCCAACAGGCTTTCCCCGGGAGTTATCTCGATTTCGTGTTCAGAACCATTGATGAGTAATTTGCAGTTCATATAGATCATCCCGTTTTCATAAAATCCGTTTCCCTAACGCCGACAAAATCAACTCCACCGATAATTTTGCAGTTTTATTGCGGTCATCCAATATCGGATTCACTTCCACAATATCCATGCCGAGCAATAAACCGCTCTCCGCGATCATCTCACAGGCCAAGTGAGCTTCCCGGTATGTCAAGCCACCCTGCACAGGCGTGCCCACCCCCGGCGCGTAGAGGGGGTCGAGGGCATCCATATCCAAGCTCAAATAGATACCTTCAGTTCCCTTTGCGGCGATTTCAATGGCGCGTTCCATCGTCGCGCTCATCCCATAACGGTCAATATACGCCATGGTCAACACCGTGACGCCAGCCTCCCGCAGGTTTTCCTTTTCTCCGGGATCCAAATCCCGCGCGCCGATCACCACAATGTTGCCTGGGTCAACAGCCCGGTGCGCCTCACCATTCAAGCTAGTAAGCCGCTTATCTCCCAACCCAACAATCGCGGCCAGCGGCATGCCGTGAACGTTGCCCGAAGGCGTGGTTTCAGGGGTGTTAAAGTCGGCATGGGCGTCAATCCAGATTACGCCAATGCGGTTAACGCTGGCCGCGCCGCGCACTGCTCCCAAAGCAATGCTGTGATCGCCTCCTAAAACCAGGGGGAAATGACGCGCACCCGCGCTCTCCGCCACAAAATCCATCACGCGGCGGGCTACGGGGACGATACAATCCACATAGCGCAAGCGAGGGTCGCCGACCTGACAGTTTTCAAAAATAGGCACCGGGATATCGCCATGCCCGGCCACCGGGCAGCCCAACGCGTTCAGACCTTTCCGAAGACCCGCATAACGAATCGCGCTCGGTCCCATATCCACCCCGCGGCGGCCAGCGCCAAAATCCAAAGGGACGCCGATCAGATCAATCGCGGTTGCTCTCATTGTCAATTATTTCCATGCACCTGCACGTAAGCGTAGCCGCCACATGACTGCGATATTCGGCGCTGGCCCACTCGTCGCCAGCCTCACTGTAAGCATCGCGGGCGGCCACTTCCGCGCCCGCGGGGTCCGGCCCGTCCATAGCCGGCAAGGGCGAAGCGCCATAGCCGCCCAGCACGACGCGCGTCCGGCCAGAGGGCCATTGCGCCACGGCGGCGCAGACGAGGGGGAAATCCGCCGGGGTGCGGGCGACGTACTCATAAGCCAGTTTGACATTGAGCGGGATGGTCACGGCGGTGATTAGAGCGGGGGGCAAGGTTTCATCGCGCAAGGGGAGGAACTCGCCCAGGCGGATCGCAGACGGTGGATCACCAGCGATGGACAATTCGGCGTCGAGGGCGAGCATGGCGGCGGCAAACGGCGAACGTCCATCCGCGGTGACCAGCGCGCCAGCAACCGTCGCCATGTTACGCAGGTTGTACGCCGCCTCATGGCGGATCGCTTTCCCCAGCGCAAGCGGGATCGCATCCACCTCCAGTAAAGCCTGCAGCTTTGCCACAGCACCGATTTCCAGCGTCCTTCCCCGAACAGTGATCGAATCCAAACCCAGGGCTTGCAAATCCACCACGGCGAACTCGCGCTCAGATGGCTGGTTGAGCACCGTCCCGCCGCCCAGTGGCAAGGTCGGCGGTTTGGGGCGGGCGAGCAATTTCAGGGTTTCGTCTAAACTTTCAGGGCGATGGTATTCGATAATCATGGTTGGTCTCGATTGGTTGCATTGGTTGCATTGGTCAGGCGTCGGGGTAGATTTTCCACCCCAGGGCTTCCATATCCACGCTCTCTAGTTTCTCTTTTGGCACATTCACAAGCAAGGCCTCGGCTTTGACCAGGACCTCACCGTCCATGTTGGTGATCTCCGCGGTTGAGCGAGCAGCGCGGCGCTTGCTGACGCCCGCATGCCCCACGATACGGATCGGCTCCCCCACTGGCACGTTCTGGTGGTATTCAACGGTCAGCTTCGCCGTATAGAGAAAGCGCGCCTTCTCCGGGTCCGTGCCCATGTGCGCGCGGCCCAACACCTCATCCACCAGCGAGGCGACGATGCCGCCATGCACCACACCAGGATAACCCTGAAAATGCGGCGGTACGATCGTTTCCACAGTCACTTCACCCGGTGCGGTTTCGTAAAAATGCAGCCCCAGGCCGTAGGGGTTCTCCAGGCCACAGACAAAGCAGAAGCGGGAGTTGGGTTGTTTATTGGTCAAAGTGGCCTCAGCGGTCAAATTGGTCTCGATGGGTGAGGTGGTCTGAATGGTCGGATTGGTCTTAATGGTCGGGTCGGTCTCGATGGTCGGATTGATCTCGATGGAAGCGATGCGGTCAACAGCCTGATCATCGTATATCGCAGTCTGTTCACTGATCCGCTTAGAAGTGGACGAACAGAGATACCCGATCAGCGCGTTGATCTGTCGAAAGGTGGTTTCCATGTGAGAAAAGATGTCATCAAACTCATCCTGAGGCAAATAGCCTTGATCCAGGGCAATATAGAGCTGCGACTGCACCTCTGCAAGAGAACGGCGAGCATAGCCCAGGAAACGGCGAAACTCCGCATCCGAACCAGCATGAAAGCCCTCAGCGATATTGCTCATCATGGATACCACTGCTCGACGGATTTGATCCTTCAAAGCAAAATCCTGAGAGAAATTCCCGCTACTCGACACCGCATATATCAGCGAGCAAATCTGCCGCGCTCCCTGCCAAACGCGCAAATCTTCAAACCGTTCCACGGCTGCCATGCAAACGCACCTCCAACCCAACTAACCAACCAGCAGACCAATCACACCAACGGACTAAACGTATCAATCAACAACTTCACATCCCCGCCCACTGGGTAGAGGATTGGGCAGGTTGCACCGTGGTCGAGGTATTCCTGCACTTTGGCACGGGCCTCGTCGGGCGTGCCCGAAGCGGTGATGCGGTGCACCAGATCATCGGGGACGAGGTGCATGGCTTTTTCGATCTGTTCGTGGGTGGCGGGCCAGCCGAGGATGGATTGAATTTCGGCAACGACATCATTGGAAACGCCGGAAGCCTTGGCGATGTGCGGTTGTTGGGCGAGGTACTGGCAGAGGAGCATCTTGGTCGTTTTGATGGCCTCATCGTGGTCGTGATTCACCGAGCAAACCACCAGTTGCGGGCGGTCAATCTCATCGAGCGTCCGGCCTGCCCTCTTCGCACCTTTGGCAAGCAAATCCAGGGCATGATCGTTATACTCCGGCGGGACGCAGTAATTGAGCACCGCGCCATCGGCGATCTCGCCAGTCAACTCCATCATCTTGGGTCCGGTGGCGCCGATCATGATGGCGACATCGCGCGGTTCGCGACGCCCGTGCACCACATCCAGTTCAATGCCATCCACGTGGTGAAATTCACCGTGGAAGGTAACGCGCTCCATGTTGAGAAGACGGCGCAGCACCTCAACGGTCTCGCGCATCGCCTTGAGCGGCTTACGACGCTCGATGCCCACGTTCTTCGCCAGGGGATCCCACCAGGCGCCAATGCCGCAGATCACCCGCCCCGGAGCGAGGTCGTCGAGCGTGAGGAACGTCGCCGCCAACAGGCCGATGTTGCGCGTCCAGTTGTTAATCACGCCAGAGCCGATCTTGATGCGCTCGGTCACCGCGGCATAGGCCGCCATCGGGACAATAGCATCCCGTACCAGGCGAGATTCAGCCTGCCAGACAGCCTCAAAACCTTTGGCTTCGGCATAGCGGGCATATTCCAGCCCATCCCGCAAATCATGGGCGTCCTGCAAATATAACGCTACTCGTTCCATCTTTCAGCCTCCATTGGGTAAGAAATCCTCTCTAAAACAATCTCCCCTGCCCCACATCCAACTTGAAATCCAGGCTGTTCTCCAAGAGCACAAGGTCCTCAGGGACATCCAGGTCCAGGACAAGCGAGGGGAGTTCACAAATTTCCAGGCGCGCGCCAGCGGCTTTCACCAGCCTGCAATGATGCTCAAACGAGTCTTTCCCAAAATGATATTCGATCAACCCTGGGGGGGTTATCAGCAACGCGTTCGTCCCCCGACGATGACGATCAGGCGCGACAACGACAACCGGCGGAACCTGCGCCTTCTCGATCACCATGCGCACATCCTCAGCGGTGAGCAAGGGCAAATCCGCGGGCAAGATCAACACAGCAGAGGCCTCATACGTCTTCGCCACCGCGGTGGCGCGCGCCAGAGCGACGTTGAGATGCGGCGAGCCGCTCTCCAACACAGTGCGCGCGCCCATCTCGCGCGCCATTGTGAGCGCGCCCTGATCCCGGCTGACCACAAGGACATGTTCGATTTCAGGAATCACCTTCAAAGTATTAATTGTATGTTCAAGTAGAAATTTATTTAAATCCGCCCGCTCATCTTCCGAAAACACACCGGCCAGGCGCGACTTCCCCCGTCGCAAGGGTTTCACAGGCACAATCGCCCAAATGGTCATCCGCAGTCACCGATCCTTTCGCCTCTCATCGAACTCCTATTTTATCAGAGCACAGGCCAAGCCCCCAACGGATTACTTCACTCGCCAGTCGTCCCCGATCCTGAGACGTACGCATCAAGATATCAGCAGCCCTCACCTGCACGCCGATCTCGAGGATCGCCGCGGCGTCGGCGGCATCGGCGTGGTCAATCAGGATGGCGGAGAGCAGGCCAGCAAAATGACGCGCCACAGCCAGCGCCGAGGGTTGAATCCCCAGTTCGGCGTACATCTTCGCCGCCGGGCCTTTCACCGCCCTGCCGCCGATCAGGGGCGAGACCGCGATCACTGGCTTGCGCATCACAGCCTGACGAACACCCGGCACAGCCAGGATGGGATCAATGCTGACCCACGGGTTCGAGGGACAGAACACGATCAGGTCCGCCCTTTGAAGGGTATCCAGCACCCCTGGGGCGGGTTCTGCTTCCTCGAGGTTGTCAAACCGAAATCCCCTCACCACAGGTTCACACCCCCGGTGGACAAAATACTCCTGAAAGGGCAGCTCGCCCTCGGTGGTCTGCACAATGGTGCGCACGGGCTGATCGCTCATCGGCAGGACGGTTGGGCCAATCCCCCAGGCGCGGCAAAAGTCCCGCGTAATCTGACTGAGCAAGTGGCCTGCACGCAACCGGCGCGTGCGCTCGAGGTGCGTCCCCAGGTCGCGGTCCCCCAGTGCAAACCAATCCGGCCCGCCGAGGCGACGGACGTTCTCCAACGCGTGGAAGGTCTCATCGGTGCGCCCCCAGCCGGTTTTCGGGTTCGCCAGGCCCGCCAGAGTGTAGCACACCGTATCCAAATCGGGGGAGATATAGAGGCCAAGGTGCTCAAAATCATCGCCAGTGTTGACGACGATGGTCAGGTTTTCAGACGGGAGGACCTGTGCCAGGCCATCGGCCAGCTTCGCCCCCCCCACGCCACCGGCCAGCGCGACCACAACGATCTGACGATCCACTACATCCACCGCACAACTTCCTCCAGTTGTTTCAACACCTTGTCGCCGGGTTCTTCCGCCGGGTATCCCAGGAAGAGCATTCCTTGCGGCTCCCAACTGGGAGTGAGATCGAGCGCGGCGCGGGTCTCTGCCTGGGCGTAGAGCGGCCAGCAAATCCAGTTGCCGCCCAACCCCTCAGCATGAGCGGCCAACAGCAGGTAGAGGGCTGCATTGGTCACTGATTGCACCCCCATGATGTGTTCTTCCGGCGTGTCCACCCGCACGGCCTTTGTGTCGCGGCAAAACAGAATGACCAGCGGAGCCTGACTCAAGCGACGCAGCGAGCGCTCCACGCGGGCCTCGATCACTGCGGCGTCCGCGCCTTCGGCGGCCATGTCGGCGCGCATCTTATCTGTCAGGGCGCGCCCCAGCCGCTCGCGAGCTGCGTGGTCCTGCACGATCACAAAACGCCAGGGCTGCAAATTGTGCGCCGAGGGGGCATGGATAGCTGTCTCCAGCAGGCGGCGCGCCAAATCCTCGGGAAGATGATCAGGCCGAAAGCGGCGGATGGAGCGACGGGTTTTCAACAATCGGGTTGGTTGCATTGGTTACAATTGGTTACATTGGTTGCGCTGGTTGTCAGTCATAGACATGCTACAGCCTCAATGCACGCTCACCCGCTCAATCTCGATGCGGTAGCGGACGCGCACTTCGCCAGCGGGGATCTCCCAATCCTGCCCTGTATATTTGTGCGACAGTTGGTGAATATGCTCCACCGCCCCCTCCTCGGTGATTTCGGTCACACGGCCACGAATCTGTAAATAACGATAAGGATCTTTCGGGTCGAGGATACACAAAGCGACCTGAGGACGGGCGCGCATGTTACGATCTTTGACACGCCCCTTCGCCGAGTTAATCCAGATCGCCTCGCCATCGAAATTGAACCATACAGGCGTGACCTGCGGCGAGCCATCTTTCATCACCGTTCCTAAAAATGCCAGGGAACGGCTTTCGTCGGCCAGTAAATCCTGATGCGATTCGGGTATGGGCTGCATGATTTTCTCCAAACGGCGTCTGATCGTCTACAGTTGTCAACGGAACAAATCCTTCTTTTTAGGGCGCAACAAGTCTGCCAACCGGCTCTCCGCCAGCGGATAAGGAAAGCCGCGCACATGCACCGCGGGCGTGCCTTCATCGGCCTGCCCCATCACCAGGCTGGCGGCAGCGGCCAGCTCATCAGCCACGCCCACAACTGTAACCTTAAGTTCGTTGCCAAATAAATCGCGCCAGCCGCGCTCATCCACCAGAGCGGGGACGCCGGCAAGGCCAATTGTAACGCCGACAGTGCCCTCACGCCACGCCCGTCCATGCGAATCAATAATCAGCACTCCCAGGCGCTTACCAGTGGTGTTCTCCAGCCCACAGCGGATCTCAGCGGCGGAGCGGTCGGGGTCTTTGGGAAGCAAAAGATACACTTCCTCCCCATCCCTCTCAGCTGGGGCGACGTTGGAGTGATCTATCCCCGCGTTGGCGCAGATAAAGCCCAGTTTGTGCTCCACCACCACCAGGCCGGGGCGCACGCGCAGCACTTCGTTGCTTTCCCTCAGAATCAGTTCACACAGGCGCGGGTCTTTTCCGCTGCGGACGGCCAGGTCGAGCGCGGCGGCCGAGGGGGTAACATCCATCAGGTTGACCAACCGCCCCTCCGCCTTGCTGACGATTTTCTGCGCCAGGACGAGAATATCTCCGTCCGAGAGGGTCAAACCGGCGCGCTGGCAAGCATCCAGAACGATGGTCGGCAAGTCGGCGCCGGGCTGGACGAGGGGGACGCCGGGGAGAGGCGTGAGGGTGAGCGTCATGGCATTTTGTGGGGGCAGGTGATTAGGCGATCGAGTAATCAGGTAACAAGGTAACTGGGGGACCAGGCAGCAAATGCCCAGTTGCCCTGTTACCTTGTTACCTTATCACCTAGTTACCTTATCCCCTGCTCCCCCACCCCAGTCACACGGATACCAGCGTGGGTAGAGCCGTAGGTCTTGTTCAGGTAAATCAGCAAGCTGGTCAGCCCTTCGACAACGGCGCTGTTCTCGATGGGGCCAGCGTCCCAGGCACGCAGACCAGCGTCCTGCACCAGTTGGATGACGACTTGACGGTTCTTCTTGCCCTTGCCTGTCACCAGCACGTCGCAGTCAATCTCGCCGCCTTCCCACAGCAGTTCGTGCGAGATGTTCTGGAATGCGTCCACCACGGCGACGTCGGGACCGAGGATTTCCTGCGCTTCCTGCGCGGCGCTGCCCGCGGGCGGCATCTGTGCTTTGGTGACTTTTGGCGGTACGAGTGGCACGGTCACATCCACCACGATTTTACCCTGCACGGCCTCACGCACCGCCTCGAGCGTGGGACGGTGTGCGGCAAACGGCACGGTGACGACGACGATTTCCGCCCGCGCCGCAACTTCGGGGTTGAGGAACCCGTGGACAGGGGCGTTCTCATCCCCCAGGCGGGTGCGGACTTCCAAGGCGGCGGTTTGCGCTTTTTCCTTCTTGCGGGAGCCGATATAAACCGTGTAGCCAGCCTGCGCCCAGCGATAGGCCAGGCCCTTTCCTTCTTTGCCAGTTCCGCCAAGAATTGCAAGGGTTTGTTTCATAGAGAGCTCCTGGGTTTGTTGGTTATATTGGTTGCATTGATTGGGTTGGTTGCATCGGTTGCGGATGAACGAATGCAACTAATGAACTAATAAACCAATGAACTAACGAACAAATGAACGATACCGTTGCCAGACCGTTGGCGCGAGTTCGCGGGCCTTGGCATTGATCTCCGCCTCATCAACGGTGAGCAGTTGACGATCTCTCATCAACAGTTTGCCGTTAACGATGGTGGCCGTCACCATACTCTCGTGGAAGCCGAACAGGATATGCCAGGGCAGATTGCCGGGAGTTAGCGGAGTGTTGGGGTGGTAATCCACCAGAATCAGGTCGGCGAACGCGCCGGGGATAAGTTTCCCTATCGGTGCTTCGGGAAAGAAGATGTTGGCGAGCGCGGCGTTGTTGTAGGCTGCCATGCGCGCCACGTCCGCGCCGTTCATGCGGCGAGGGTCGCGGTGCCAGACTTTGTGCAGAAGGTAAGCCGTCTTCCACTCCGTCCACATAGTGGAGGAAAAGCCATCCGTCCCCAGGCAAACGGGCACACCCAGCCGCAACAGCGACTCGACCGCCGCCACGCCCACGCCGTTGTTCATGTTCGAGCGCGGCTGGTGCGTCACCCACGTGCCGGTCTCGGCCAGCAGCGCAGCCTCGCAGGCATCAATGTGGATGGCGTGCGCCACGATGCTCTTCGGGCCGAGGATGCCAAATTTGTGCAGACGGTCTACTACCCGCATGCCGGATTTCGCCAGCGAATCGTACTCATCGGCTTCATGCTCCGCCACGTGGATGTGGAAGCCGGTATCCAACCCGTCCGCGGCCGCGCGGCAGGCTTCTAGCGTGGCATCGGAGACGGTCAGCGAGGCGTGCAGGCCAAAGGCAGCGCGTATCAAACCGCCGTCCGACGTCCGCCGGATGAAACGCACGTTCTCCTCAATCGCCTCGCGAGCCTTCGCCTCCCCATAGCGGTCAGTGACTTCGTAGCACAGCACCGCCCGCAGCCCGGCCTGTTCAACAGCGTCGGCAATCACGTCCAGCGAGCCGGCCAGGAAGTTGGGAGAGGCGTGGTGGTCAATCAGCGTGGTCGCGCCGTGACGGATGGCTTCCGCCAGCATGACCTGCGCCGAGAGGCGCACGGCTTCTTCGTCCAGCGCCTGGTCGAGCGGCCACCACAGTTTTTTCAGGATTTCAGGGAAGTCTTTGGGCGCGGGGCCAGGAATCGCCATGCCGCGGGCGAACGCGCCGTAAAAGTGTGTGTGCGCCACGATATTACCCGGCATCAGGTATTGCCCGCCAGCGTCCATGCGCTCGGCATCTGGGTAGCGGGCTTCCAGTTCCGCACTGGGGCCGAGGTCAGCGATACGGCCATCCCGCACGTAGACGGCATGGCCCTCCAACACGCGGTTTTCTTCTTCCCAGGTGATGAGTCTGGCATTGGTTATCAGCATATTCTTCCTCTGGTTACATGGGTTGCGTTGGTTCCATAGGTTGCATTAGTTGCATTTGGTCAACACAAACCAATGGCAACTAACAAACGAATGAACGAACAAACTCCACCTGCGCCTCGCTTTCTACCGCGCCGGGGATGTAACGCCGCACCCAGACGATGGCTTCATCCGGCGAAAGCGAGAGCACCTCCCGCGCCAGGCAGGCAGTAAACAGGCCAGTGCGCCCGATGCCCGCCATGCAGTGAACGGCGGCCACGCCCCCCGCTTCCAGATGGGCGCGAACACGCTTCAGGGCGGCACGAAACCCATCGAAGTCACGCGGCACCCCAAAATCCGGGATGGGATGCGTCACCACGTCCAGACCGGCGGCGCGGTAAAAGGCGGGCAAATCCCGCCGGGCGGCCACCAGATATTCCTGCGGCTCGGTCAGCACCGTCACCAGCGAAACTTTCGCAGTCCAGTAAGCCCCCCAGATTTCACCGAGGGGGTCGAAGTTACCAAACGGCATCGGGCTGCGGTAGAGCGTTCCGGGAAGGCCAAGAGGGAGTTCGGTGAGGGGCATGGGACGATTAGGCGATTAGGGATTGGGTAACTTGGTAACGTAGTAACAGGGTAACGTGGAACCTGTCACCCTGTTACCTACTTACCTTGTCACCCATCTTCTCCAAAACATACTCCTGATCCACCGGCAGACGGTCAATCCGCACGCCGACGGCGTTGTAGATAGCATTGGTGATCGCCGGGATAGTGGGGATGGTGACGATCTCACCCACGCCTTTGGCACCGAAAGGGCCTTCGGCTGTGGGGTCTTCCACCACGATGGTAGTGATTTCCGGCGTGAGAGTGATGTTGGGCATGCGGTAACGTGCCAGGCGGTCGGTGAAGGGCACGCCGTTTTCGATAATGAAGTTCTCCGTCAGCGCATGGCCGACGCCCATAATTACTCCGCCTTCAATTTGCCCCTGCAAGCCCAGGGGGTTGAGTGCCTTGCCCACGTCGGTGGCGGTGACTACACGCAAGACGCGCACTTCCCCAGTCTGTGTATTGACTTCGACCTCGACGGCCTGGGCGGCAAAGGAGAAGGCAAAGTGCATATCGCCACCCTGCCCCAGGGGTTTGGTCTCCGGTGCCCAATACTCGTAAAGCGCCCTGGGTTCACGCCCTTCCGCCTTGAGCAGCGCAGCCACATCTCCCAGGGGAACCGTCGTCCCGTTGACCTGCGCCAGCCCCTCGACGAAGCGCACCTCCTGCGGCGGCACGTCGTACTTCTCCGCCAATGTGGAGGCCGCAGCCTGCCGCAAGGCGATGGCCGCATGCCGCGCAGCGTTGCCGGTGACATAGGTCTGACGCGAGGCGGTGGTCGGTCCGCCATCGGGGGTCAGGTCGGTATCCATCACCAGGACGCGCACCCGCTCCGGCGCCTGGTTGAACTCCTCGGCCACCACAAGTTGCAACACGCTGACCAGCCCCTGCCCCAATTCGGCGGAGGAGGTGCGCACTTCGAGTGTACCATCGGTGTAAAGCTCCACCTCGGCGCTTGCTTTATCCGGCGCGCCGCCTCCCAGGCCGGTGTTCTTGTAGGCCGCGGCGAAGCCCCAGGCGCGAACAGATTGTGGATTGATGATTCTAGATTTCAGATTGAAATCCGAACCATATCCTTCATCCAGCGCGATTTGCTTCGCCTTCTCTTCCACCTGACGGATGCAATCCAACAACCCCACGCTTTCGCGCAGGGTTTGGCCGGTGCAGGTGACGCTGCCGAGGCGCAGGGCGTTCATCCGACGCAGTTCGATGGGGTCAAGACCTAATTCATGCGCCAGGATGTCCATCATACCCTCGATGGCAAACTGGCCTTGCAGCGCGCCGAAGCCGCGGAACGCGCCCGCTGGCGGGTTGTTGGTGTACATGGCGTAGCAATCCGCCTTGACGTGCGGGATGGCGTATGGCCCCGAGGAATGCGTGGTGGCGCGCGCCATCACCTTCTCGCTCAGCGAGGCGTAAGCTCCGGCGTCGCCGTAGAGTGTGGTCTGCACCGCGGTCAGCCGGCCATCGCGTTTTGCGCCGATTTTGACAGTGATCTGCGTGGCGTGGCGCTTGGGGTGCACCAGCAGGCTTTCGCGCCGGTCGAAGAGCAGTTTGACCGGCCGGCCAGTGGCCTGCGCCAGCAGCGCGGCGTGAATCTGCCCGGCGATGTCTTCCTTGCCGCCAAAGCCGCCGCCCATCGTCTGCCCGATGATGCGCACGCGGCTCTCCGGCCAGCCCAACGCTCGAGCCACCTGATACCGGTCGGCGTAGGGGATTTGCGAACCAACGTACACTTCCATGCGCCCGTCATCCGTAGGGCGCGCCACACTGCACTCCGGCTCGACAAAGGCGTGGTCATACGGCGGAGTATAGAAGGTATGCTCCAGGACGACATCAGCCTCGGCGAAGCCCTGCTCCACATCCCCTTTGCGCACTTTGATATGTTTAAGCAAGTTGCCGCCGGGATGGATGGGGCGCGCATCGGACTGATGCGCCTGCACAGGGTCGGTGATGGGTTCCAGGGGTTCGATTTCCGCCTCGATGAGCGCCGCGGCCTGCAGAGCGACCTCCCGGCTCTCAGCAGCCACGAGGGCCAGGGCGTCACCTACGTAGCGCACATCTTCGCCCACGCCGATCAGAATCGGCCAATCGGGGATGACCACGCCGTGGGTGCGCTCTCCGGGTAGGTCTGCAGCAGTCAGCACGGCGACCACGCCGGGCAGCGCGCGGGCTGCTTCCACATTCAGGCGGCGGAGAATCCCCGCGGGGACCTCGGCGCGGCGCACGGCGGCGTGCAACATACCCGGGAAGTGCAGGTCATCGGTGTAGATCGCCTTCCCCGTCACCTTCTCCCAGGCATCGGGGCGCGGCCGGGCAGTTCCCACAACACGAAGCGGCTCAGCAGAATCCGGGACGGTCGGTGGAGGTAGTCTGCCGCCGTTTTGCAAAGCCCGTGCGGTTGCCAGGATGGCGCGCTCGATGGCCAGGTAGGCCCCACAACGGCAGAGCGTATCTTTGAGGGCGTGGCGGATGTCTTCCCGCGAGGGGGTAGGGTTACGCTCCAGCAGCGCGGCCGCAGTCATAATTTGCCCGGGGGTGCAGAATCCACACTGGGTGGCGCCGTACTCCACAAAGGCGCGCTGAAGAAGCTGGTTGGTCAGTCCTTCAATCGTCACCACCTCGCGACCAGCCGCCCTGGCCGCCGGAAAAGCGCAAGAGAGCACCGGTTCACCATCCACCCAGACGGTGCACGCTCCGCATTCAGCCTCGTTGCAGCCAATTTTCGTGCCGGTAAGGTGTAGGCGCTCGCGCAACAAGTCCGATAGCATTTCACCCGGGCGGGGTTGGATTTCTACAGTGCTACCATTAATCGTCAGGTTCACGATTTTGCCCTCCTAAAAGCCGCTTGCAGCGTCTCCGCCAGGAGTACGCCGACGACATGTTGACGATATTCCCGCGTGGCGCGATGGCGGCTGGTGCGGAAGTTCGCCTGTGTCAGAATCGCTTCATAAGCGCGTTGCACAACCTCGTCCGCGAGAGGTTGGTCGCGCAACACGTCTTCCGCCGCGGTCATGCGCCGCGGCGTGGGGCCAGAGGGGCCAACCGCGATGCGCGCATCAAGGACGTGTTCGCCCTCCCTTCGTAGCCACACAGCCAGGTTCAGGATAGCCACAGCGACCCCCTGGGGACGCATCACCCGTCGGAAGGCAGAGGCATCGCCTGCCCCTCCAAGAGGCAGGTAAAACCCCAGGAGCAAATCCGTCCGTGGGTCAAGGTTCGAGACGCCTGGCCCTTCAAAGAGATCCGCCAATTGCAGACGGCGAATCCCTCCAGGGCTGGCGACCTCTGCCTGCGCATCCAAAGCCATCAAAGCGATGGTGCCATCGGCGGCGGGGAGGGCGTGGGCGACGTTCCCGCCCAGGGTCGCCACGTTGCGCACCTGCGGGCCGCCGATCAGCGCGCAGGCCTCTGCCAGGGCGAGAGCGTGCTCGCGCACCAGGGGCGAGGCTTCCAGCCGGGCGTGAGTTACCCCCGCGCCAATAAACAAAGCATCGCCTTGAATTTCCAGCTTTGTCAGCTCAGGGATGGCAGAAATGTCAACCAGGGTGTGGAGGGGATGATGCCGACCTTGCTGCAAATCGAGCAACAGGTCGGTTCCACCGGCGACGATGCGAGCCGGGCCAGAGGCCGCAGCCAGGGTCTGAAGGGCATCGTCTACCGAGACTGCAAGATGATAGTTTTTCCAGAGGCTCATCGGATCGGCTGCTCACCAGGGATGGCGGCACTTTTCGCTGAAACTGGTTCATCGGTTTATTTGTTGCATTGGTTATGCTGATTCGATTGGTTACACCTGATGCAATCAGCTAACAAACCAACCAATAAACAAATGAACTAACGTCCTCAGCGCCGCCGTAGACTTAGTTTTGTCCACGCCGACCGCCGATCCAGACAGATCTTATTCTATCACAGAAAACAAAGAGACCGCCTGTCGAGACGGTCTCTTTGTTGAAACTCACAACGTCTCAGCCCACTGTGCCATACAAATG
Source organism: uncultured Anaerolineales bacterium (assembly GCA_964653835.1). Classification (GTDB taxonomy): domain Bacteria; phylum Chloroflexota; class Anaerolineae; order Anaerolineales; family UBA11858; genus J130. Next base: position 16,037 of record CAZZFZ010000013.1, on the reverse strand, counting down.
GCTCTATTCAAACTGGGAAATGCGATCGTAGATGGCCTGCGCTGCGTTGACCATGTAGTCGGCAGACATTTCAACATCCAGGCCGCGCCCCATCACCCAAACGACGATGTATTTCTTGGCCGCAAGCTCGCCCAGTTCGTTCACCACCGAGGTATTGGTGTAGCGGGATTCGTCCCCCACAGGGATGCGATAGTTATGTGGAAGGTCTTCCGGCCGTAATACAAAATCATCCAAATACGAAAGCGCGTCGGTGACGTTGAAGCTCACTTCGGGCACCGCGGTCGGTTCGCTTGCAGGTTCACACTCTCCCGGTTTGCCCATCTTCCCCGGAAGCAAAGTCCAGAACCCCAGGGAGGGTGCAGCGCACCAGGCTTATCGCGAGAGTATGGCGTCAGCCAGATTATCACCCGCGACGGCACCAACCTTACACGATCGCAGAAAGATAAGGAATAGCCCAAAGGTACCGAAAGCCTTAACAAAAATGTAAGGTACAGGGGGGCGGTCGCCGCCTACACCATCCTCCGTCTATTCCCACAACGTCACAAACGGCGTATAATTCCACTCCGTATGAAAAAGCACTACAGCTTGTCCCTCATTTTTATACTGACCCTCATCCTCAGTGGCTGCGCGCTTCCTCTTGCCTCACCGACGGCTACAACGACTCCAACATTTACAGCCTCACCTACCTTCACAGCCACACCAACCTCTACACCGACCCTAACAGCAACGGCAACGCCTACGTTAACCCCCAGCCTCACGCCGACAGCGACTTTCACGGCAACGGCTACAACAACGAACACCCCTACGGCCACGCCGCTGCCGCCGAACTTCATCCCCGAAAACGCCATCCTGATTTACATGGTACAGATCGGCACTGGGGGCCCGATCGGCTGCGGCGATAGTCTGGTGAAACTCTGGTCGGGTAACGTGCGCACCGGCGACCTGGCGACCGATCTGACCATCGCGCTCAATTCCCTTTTCCGCGCCGGGCGCTACTTCGGCAGCCTGTATAACGCCACCTATCCGTCCACCCTGTACGTCACTGGCGTGCTGCACGATGAGGGGCAAACACACATCTACATGGACGGCAACTACGTCGCCCCGGCAGATAGCTGCGACGCCAGCCGTTACCGCTCCCAGGTGTGGGCCACCGCCCTGCAATTCGACGAAGTCAAACACTTCGTCCCCTGGGTGCGAGATAAACTCCTGGGCGATCTGCTATCTGTTTACAAAGATTCCGGCAAAGACAACTGACTCCCTTGGAGGAACAACCATGACCGACGCCAGAAACCAGGCGACTGAATATCTCCGTCAGAAGCACAACCGCTACCTGGCAGAGCTGATCGAATTTGCCCGCCTTCCCTCGGTTTCCACCGAGCCGGAACGCGCGGAGGATGTACGTAAAACCGCGGAATGGGTGGCCGGGCGCCTGCGGGCAGCGGGGATGCACCAAGTGCAGATTTTCCCCACCAAAGGCCACCCCGTTGTCTACGGCGAAGCGCTGGAGGCCGGCCCCGCCGCGCCGACGGTGCTGATCTACGGCCATTACGACGTGCAACCCGCCGAACCGCTCGACAAGTGGGACACGCCGCCGTTTGACCCCCAGGTGCGCGGCGAGAATCTGTACGCCCGCGGCGCCACCGATATGAAAGGCCAGGTGGCCGCGACGATCAACGCCGTGGAAGCGATTGTAAAAACTTCGAAGCTGCCGGTCAACGTCAAGTTCATCATCGAGGGCGAGGAGGAAATCGGCTCGCCGAACCTGGCCGATTTCATCAAGACGCATAAAGACCTGCTGACCTGCGACTTCGCCCTCAACCCGGATACCGGTATGACCGCCCCTGATCTCCCCACCATCACCTACGCCCTGCGCGGGCTGGCCTACTTCGAACTACGCCTGTGGGGGCCAGATCACGACCTGCACTCCGGCGTGTTCGGCGGGACGGTGCACAACCCCGCCCAGGTGCTGGCCGAATTGATCGCCGGGATGCACGACGATCAGGGGCGCGTCACCCTGCCGGGGTTCTACGATGCCGTGCTCCCCCTGACCGAGGAGGAGCGCGCCGAAATCGCCCGCCTGCCCAAGGATGAAGCCTGGTACCTGGAAAACACCGGCGCGCCAGCGCTCTTCGGCGAGGCAGGCTTCACCCCGGAGGAGCGCGTCGGCGGTCGCCCTACGTTGGAGATCAACGGTCTGTATTCCGGCTTCATCGGCGAAGGCTCAAAAACCGTGTTGCCCTCCTACGCCATGGCGAAGATCTCCTGCCGCCTGGTGCCCAATCAGGACCCCGAGGAAGTCCATCAGCAGTTGCGACAATACCTGGAGCAGCACGCGCCGCAAACCATCCGTTGGGAACTGGATTACATGGTGGGCAGCCCGCCCTCCCTGAGTGACCGTCACTCTCCCTGGAACCAGGCCTACCTCAAAGCCGCGGAAACCGCCTGGGGGGTGCGCCCGGTCTTCAAGCGCGAAGGCGGCAGCGTCCCCGTGGTGAGCGATTTCCAGCACATCCTGGGCGTCGAATCGGTCAACATCGGCTTCGGCCTGCCCAGCGACAACATGCACGGCCCCAACGAAAAGCTCCACCTGCCCACCTGGAAACGGGGCATGGAGGCGCTGGTTCACTTCTTCTTCAACCTGGCGGACAAATGAGCGACAAACTTCCCACCTACGGCGGACAAGCAGTCATCGAGGGGGTGATGATGCGCGGCGCGAACGCGGTGGCCATTGCCATGCGCTCGCCAGAGAACGAAATCGTCATCCACACCGAGAAACTTGACGGCATCTACAAAAGCCGGCTGGCAAAAATCCCCTTTGTTCGCGGCCTGGTGCTATTGTGGGACGCCCTGGGATTGGGCATGCGCGCCTTGATGATCTCCGCCAACTTACAGGGCGAAGAAGATGAGCAGATCGAGGGTTCATCGCTGTACCTGATCCTGGGGCTCTCACTGACCATCGTCATTGGTCTGTTCGTCATCGCCCCGGCCGCAGTGGGGAATTTTCTGGAAAACTGGCTCAGCATTTCGCCCTGGGCGGGCAACCTGAGCGAGGGAATTGTGCGCCTGCTGCTGCTGGTTGGTTACATTTGGGTCATCGGGTTGTCCGAAGACATCCAGCGCGTTTACATGTATCACGGCGCAGAGCACAAAACCATCAATGCCTTTGAGGCCGGTCTGGAGCTGACTCCCGAAAACGTCGCCCGGCAATCGCTGGAGCACCCGCGCTGCGGCACGGCGTTCTTGCTCACCCTGGCGCTAATCTCCGTTCTGGTCTATGCCCTGCTAGGAGACCAATCGTTGCTCTGGCGAGTAGCCAGTCGTGTGTTGCTGATCCCGGTGCTGGCCGGTCTTTCGTATGAATACATCCGTTGGACGGCCAAGCATATGTCCTCTCCGCTGGTGCGCTGGCTGGTCAAGCCCAACCTGGCCCTGCAACGCCTGACCACGCGCGAACCATCACCCGAGATCATCGAGGTAGGCATCGCTGCCTTTGAGGCTATGCGCACCGCCGAAAAAGAACTGATCACCTGAAACCAAACCATGAAAAAAATACACCCTAAGCGCCGCCGCGCTCTGTTGACATGCGGCGCGGTTGCCGCGCTGATCTTCACGTTGCTCGCCGCCGTTGGGGGGATGTGGCTTTACCGACGCATCCTACCCCGCCCCACGCAAGAGAAACTCTTTGAGGGCGTGGAATACATCCGCGACGTGCGAACCTCGCCACGGCGGATGGTCATCCACGTGATCAAGGTTGATCTGCGCGCCGAGGGTGTGCGCGTTTTCGTCACACCCGGCGATCCGGAAGCCGAACTACCGCTCAAAGCGCGCACCACCTCACAGTTCCTCAACAGCTTCGATTTACAGGTCGCCATCAACGGGGATGGCTTCACCCCATGGCATTCCAACACCATCCTGGATTACTACCCCCACAGCGGCGACCGCGTCGCCCCGATTGGGTTCGCCGCCTCCGAGGGCATCATCTACTCCCAAGACACCGACGAAGAACCCACGCTGTACATCGCCCAAAACAACCTGGCGCGCTTCAACGCCCCCACCAGCAAAATCTGGAACGCCATTTCAGGGAATCTATTACTACTGCGAAAAGGGGAGCCACTCTCCGGCCTGGAAGAAAGCTCGCCGGACCCCCGCACCGCGGTGGCGCTCGACCGCGCCAATCGCTACCTCATCCTGGTGGTGGTGGACGGGCGCCAGCCGGGCTACTCCGAGGGCGCGACCCTGCAAGAGCTGGCCGAGATCATCGCCTTTCACGGCGGATGGACGGCGATGAACCTGGACGGCGGCGGGTCTTCAACCATGGTGGTTGAGGGGCCGCTGGGGACAACGCGGGTGTTGAACTCCCCCATCAACAACAGCATCCCCGGCCGCGAACGCCCGGTAGGCAATCACCTGGGAATCTACGCCAAGCCGCTGAAGTAAAGTCACTCCCCTACCATTTGCACAACCAGCTCGCGCTGCCGCGGACGGTTGTCAAAATCCAAAAAGATGATCTGCTGCCAGGTCCCCAGGGTCAACCGGCCATCCACAAACGGAACGCTCAGGGAAGGCCCCAGCAGAGCGGCGCGCACATGAGCATGGCCGTTACCATCGTGCCAGCGGGCGTTGTGGGCGTAGGGGCGCGCCGGGTCAATGATCTCATCCAGCAGGCGGCGCAGATCGCTCAGGCAGCCCGATTCAAATTCGATCGTCGTCAGCGCGCTGGTGGACGAAGGACAGAAAATCGTAGCCACCCCGGCCTTCAACCCACTACGGGCGACAGCCTCGGACACTTCGACGGTGATATCATGAATATCAGCATCGCCGCGGGTCTGCAAACGCAGGGCATGTGTTGCGACAGGCATAAGCACCTCCATTAGAATTATTAAACTGCGCAAGCTCTGATTATAATACGCTAAATTGACGCCGCACTCACCTCACGGTAGAATGCCCCCAAATCCCATTAACGGTAAAGGTTCCCCATGAAAGCCAAAATCATCTTACGCGATCAGGAATACGAAGTGCGCGCCGGGCAAAACGTGCGCTCGGCGCTGAAGAAGCTGGATATCCCCCCCGAGGCGGTGATCGCCACGCGCGAGGGTGAACTGATCACCGATGATGAGATCATCCGCGATGGCGATGTCATCAAACTCGTCGCTGTGATCTCCGGCGGCTGATAAGGAGACCGGACGATGAAATGCCGCAAATGTTCCCAAAAAGCCGTCATCAACATGCGCCAGCACAAGCTGGGGCTGTGTAAAAATCATTTCTTGGAATGGATTCCCCAGCAGACCCAGCGGTTCATTGAAAAATACCGCATGTTTACCCCGGAGGATAAAATCCTAGTGGCGGTCTCCGGGGGAAAGGATTCGCTCGCTTTGTGGGATATCCTCCACCGTCTGGAATACCAGGCTGATGGGCTATACATCGGCCTGGGGATTGACGGCGGTATCGGCTATTCAGACAAATCCCTGCGTTGCAGCCGGCAATTCGCCGAGGCGCGCGACCTGAAGCTGATCGTGGTGGACGTGCAGGAACGCTACGGCAGCACGATTCCCGAGCTGGCGCAGAAAACCACCCGCGGTCGAGGCAAACCGTGCTCGGTATGCGGGTTGAGCAAGCGCAACATCATGAACCGCGTGGCGCGCGAACAGGGGTATGACGTGCTGGTCACCGGCCACAACCTGGACGACGAGGCCGCGGTGCTCTTTGGCAACACGCTCAACTGGCTGGGGGGCTACCTGCAACGGCAAAGCCCGGTGCTGGAGGCCGAGCACCCAGGGTTGGTGCGCAAGGTAAAACCGCTGTGCCGCTTCTACGAGCGCGAGATGGCCGCCTACGCCTTGCTGCGGGGAATTGAGTACATCTACGAAGAGTGCCCGCACTCGGTTGGTGCGAAGAGCATCTATTACAAAGAGTTACTCAACCGCCTGGAAGCCGACCGCCCCGGAGCCAAGCTGCACTTCTACCTTTCCTTCTTACAGGCCAAAGAGAACGGTCTGTTCACTCCCCCTAAAATAGAGACGCAGGATCTGAAGCCCTGCGTCTCATGTGGGCAGCCAACAACTGCCGGGGAATTATGTTCGTTCTGTCGGTTGGTTGAGCTGGATTACGCTGTCTCGAGATAGCGCTCCACTTCCCAATCCATCACATGTGTGCGATAGGCTTCAACTTCCGCCCATTTGGCGCGGGCGAAGGCGGTGTACATCTCTGCGCCGAGCGCATCCTGGAGGACCTCATCCTCTTCGAGGACGCGCAGAGCATCGGCCAGCGAGTTGGGTAACTCAGCAATGTTTTGCGCGGCGCGCTCCTCCGGGGTGAGGTGCCAGATATTGACGTTGTTCAACGGCGGCGGGCAGGACAGCTCTCGCTCGATCCCATCTAGGCCAGCAGCCAGCATGGCTGCAAACGCCAGATAAGGATTCGCCGAGGGATCTGGGAAGCGCAGCTCGGCGCGCACAGCTTTATCTCGACCCGGGGTATGCCGAGGGATGCGGATCAGCGCCGAGCGGTTAATCTGCGCCCAGCCGACGTAAACAGGAGCCTCGTAGCCGGGAACCAGCCGCTTGTAGGAATTAACCGTCGGCGCGACGATTGCCGACAGGGCGCGGGCGTGCTCTAACTGACCGGCGATAAAGCCATACGCCAGCTTAGAGAGCTTATACTCATCCCCATCATCAAAGAAGAGATTGTTGCCATTCTTATCAAACAGCGATTGGTGACAGTGCATCCCCGAACCATTGACGCCGAAGATCGGCTTGGGCATGAAGGAGGCCACCAACCCGTGCTGCGCGGCGATGGCCTTGACGGTATACTTCAGCGTGAGCACATGATCTGCCGTACGCAAGGCGTGATCGAAGCGGAAGTCAATCTCATGCTGGCCGCGGGCGACCTCATGATGTCCGGCCTCCACATCCAGGCCCATCACCTCCAAAGCCTCCATCAGCTTGGTGCGTACAACAACGGCCTCATCGCTGGCGGAGAAATCGAAATAGCCGCCAACGTCGTGAGGGACAGGGTGAGTGTGCTCCGCCCCATTGTTGCGCTTGAAGAGGAAAAACTCCGGCTCCGGGCCGATGTTAAAGGTCCAGCCACGGGCCTCAATTTTCTCCAGCATGCGCTTGAGCACGCCGCGCGGGTCGCCAGCGAACGGCTCGCCATTGGGGCGATAGATATCACAAAACACGCGCGCCCGTTTCAACTCGGCAGGCGACCAGGGCAGGATGGCATAGGTATCTGGATCCAGCACCAGGCGCATATCGCTCTCCTGGACGCGGGCAAAGCCCTCCACCGACGAGCCATCGAACCACACGCCATCATCAAGCGCATCGGCTAACTGGCTGGGGGGAATATCCACGCTCTTCACTGAGCCGATCACATCAGTGAACTGGAGCGAGATATACTTCACCTCGTCCGCAGCCACACGCTCAAGTAATTCTTTCTTGTCCATCGCTAACCTCCTCAAGGTTTAAAAAATAAAAACCGGATATGCACGGGCATACCCGGTTCTCTTCAACATATTAACCAGCGGCAGCCACTTCCTCAATCCCTCCGCCCCTCGCATAAACGAAAGTTGGAGACCACTGCGCCGCCCTTGGCCCGGTCATTACTGGCCGGTTTTCGGTAGACGCTTGTTCGGAAGGGAGAAAGAAGCCCGTGGTCAGGCTTCGGAGGCATCCGCTGATCGATTCGATTTTCCCCCGGTCGCCCGGGGTTAGCGCTCCCTTCGCAGGGAGGAACCTCCACCTCGTCACCCCGATTTGCTATCGGGGCTCAGCCGCTATCTCTCCGCTATTCAATTGTCTATGCTGCATCATAGCAAGGCGGGGCCGTTTTGTCAATAGGTGGCAGACGACTCCTGTGGTTGATCTTCCGGGGCAGAACGGACAACGTACAAGGGACGCCCCTTGGCTTCATCATACAGGCGGCCAATATATTCCCCCAACACCCCCAGGGAGATCAACTGCACACCACCGAGGAACAGCACGGCGATCAAGGTGGAAGCCTGCCCAAAAAACGCCTGCGAACCGCTCATGCGCAGCCAGATGACCACGGGGATCGCCAGGATCGCCACGCCAGCCGAGAAAAAACCGAAATAGGTGGCGATCTGCAAAGGGAAATAGGAAAAGCCAGTGATGGCGTTCAACGCCAGGCGCAGCATCTTCTTAAAGGGATACTTGGTCTCGCCGGCAAAGCGCGCCGCCCTACGGTACTCCACACCAACCTGCTTGAACCCCACCCAGGCAGACATGCCGCGCAGAAAACGGTGCCGTTCACGCATGCCGTTCATGATATCGACCACTTTGCGATCCAGCAAGCGAAAATCGCCGGTATCGAGCGGTATCGTCACATCGGTGATACGGAAGATTAGCCGATAGAACAGCGAGGCGGTGAACTTTTTAAACCACGTCTCTCCCTCGCGCTCGGCGCGCACCGCGTACACCACCTCATATCCTTCCCGCCATTTTTCAATCAGATCAAGGATGACCTCCGGCGGGTCTTGCAAATCAGCGTCAATGATAATCACCGCCTGCCCACGACTGTAATCCAGCCCCGCGGTGACGGCGATTTGGTGGCCAAAGTTGCGTGCAAAGATGATGGCGCGTACGCGCGCATCCTGCGCGGCCAGCTCCTCAATCCGCTCCGTAGAACCATCGGTGGAGCCGTCATCCACCAAGATCAACTCCCAGGGCTGGCCAGTGCTCTCCATCACCTGGCTCACCCGCCGGTAAAGTTCGGGGAGATTCTCCAGTTCGTTGTAGATTGGAGCGACAACGCTGAATTCAACGTTCATCGGTCGAGTCACTTTCTTCCTGAGAAAACTTCCGCAACGTCAACGGCGAGGATGGCTCGTAAGTTTTCAACGACACCAACGGCGCGCCAAAAGGCGCCTCACCCAGCACGCGGCGCTTGAGATAGCCCAACAGAACCTGGGCCGAGGCCACCACCGGCACGGCAATCAGCGCACCCAACACGCCCACCAACACCAGAGCGGCAACGATGATGATAAACACCAGCCCCTCATGCAAATGAACGCTCCGCCCCATAATGCGCGGTCGCAACCACAGGTTTTTGACGCCGGTAAACACGCCATACACCCCCATCACAATAACCATGAACCAGAAATTGGAAACCGGCAGAAAAAGCGAGCCTTCCACGAAAGCGACAAATCCGGCAATTAACGCCCCCACAAACGGCCCCACATCGGGGATGACATCCAGCAAGCCTATAATCGCCCCCAACGCCACTGCCCCTGGCAAGCCGATCGCCAGATAGGCGAGAACGAAAAACAAACCGACAATGCCCATCAGGGCCAGCGTGCCACGCATGTAGGCCCCCCAGATGCGTTTGATCTCCAGGTAAATGCGCCGGGCGTCTTTTCGATAAGGCTCTGGCGACAACCGGATCAATCCATCGCGAAGTTTATCCCAATCCAACAGCAGGTAATACACCGTGACGACAGCCACCAGCGTCCAGGCCAGGTTGCGGGATGCGCTTTCCAATATATTCAGCGCGTTCTCAGGGATGGCCCGAATGACTTCAATAATGCTGGCACTCAAATCGGGGGAGATTTCCTGAAGGTGAAAGGTGAACACCCCCACTTGAACCGGCTGTTGAATGAAATCTTGCACTATGTTAAAAGTGTCCAGCAACGAGCGGCTGAGTTCCTGCAAGTTTTCCACCACAAAGGGGATAAACACCACCGGTGCAGAGAGAGCGAGTAGCAAAGCCAGAACAAACACCAAGTTAGCAGCAAGCTTGTGCGGCAAGCCAAGCCGGAGCTTTACCAGATTAACGAGCGGGTTGAGGATATATGCCAGCAACCCGGCGATCACCAGCGGGCGGAACAACTCGCGCACCGACCACGCCAGGATCGCCAGGAGCAGCGCCAAAAAGATTCCAACGATATAGCGCAACGGCAAAGGCCACGACCTGCTCATAAAATCTCGCGTACAGCCTCCAACGTAGGTTGAATCACCGGCGCTTCGCCCACCGCCTCCATGGCAGCGCGCACATCTTTCAGGCCGCTACCGGTGTTGATCACCACAACCGGGTCATCAGGCGTGATTATACCCCGCTCCACTGCCTTGACCAGACCAGCATAGGAGGTCGCCCCCGCAGGTTCAGCAAAAATACCCACTTTGCCCAGCTCGGCGATGGATTGAATGATCTCCGCATCGGGCACGGTGATGTACGCCCCACCCGTCTGGGTGGCGGCGCGCAGGGCGCGCAAGCCATCGCGCGGCATATCCACCGAGATGCTATCCGCGCGCGTGGTCGCCTGCACTGGCTGGATGTCCTCCGTCCCGGCGTTGAAGGCGTTGGCGATGGCCGCCGATTGCTCAGACTGCACCCCAAAGATGCGCGGCATGTCCTCGATCAACCCCAATTCGAGCAAATCTTTAAATCCTTTGTGAATGCCGGAGATGATGTTGCCATCGCCGACGGACACAAAAATGGATAACTGGTTGCTGATAACTGACCGCTGACCGCTGATCGCTGTAAGCTGCTCCCATAATTCAAACGCGGCGGTTTTCTTCCCCTCGGCGGTGAAGGGGTTATAGCCCGTGTTGCGACAATACCAGCCGAATTCATCTGACGCCTGAATCGAGAGGTCAAAGGCGGCATCGTAGTTGCCATCCACCAACAGCACCCGCGCGCCAAAGGTCAACAACTGGGCGATTTTCGCCGGAGGCGCGGTCTTGGGGGCAAAGATCACTGCCTTGTGCCCTACGGCGGCGGCCATACCCGCCAGGGCGGCTCCGGCGTTACCAGTGGAAGCGGTGACCACCACCTCGGCGCCGATCTCACGGGCGCGGGCGATCAGCACGGCGCTGGCGCGGTCCTTGAACGAGGCGGTGGGGTTGCCACTCTCGTCTTTGATCCACAACTGGCGTAAGCCAAGCTTTTGCGCCAGCGGGGCTGGGGAAAACATCGGCGTCCAGCCAGCCGCCCGCAAGGGAGTCCCATATCCGCCAGGGTCATCCACCGGCAACAAGGGCAGGTAACGCCACAGGGAGGGTTCATCCTGCAGGATCAACTCATCAGCAGATTTTCTCCTCAAAGCCGCATAATCGAGCAACACATCAAGATTGCCGCCATCGGCGGGGCAAGTGTAGGTGACTTCATCGGGGCCGTATTCCGCCCCACAAACCGAACAACGATAACCAATAAACTTACTCATACAGGGATCCTTTCATTTTCTTCTTTCACGCCTGCCATCAACAGGCCCAGCTTTGCCGGAGAGGCATCCTCACGAGGGAGGACGCCCATAATTTGACCTTCATAAATCACGGCGATGCGATCCGAGAGCGCCAGAATTTCATCCAGATCCTCGGAAATGAGCAAAATGGCCGTGCCAGTCCGACGCTGCTCCAGCAGGCGTTGATGCACATATTCCGTCGCTCCGATATCGAGACCGCGGGAGGGCTGCGCCGCCACCAATACGCGCGGCTTGCGCGAGAGCTCGCGGGCCAGCACAACCTTTTGGATATTGCCGCCTGACAAATTCTTGGCACGCGTATCCCGTGAGGGCGTTTTGACCTGAAACCGGCGGATCAACTCCTCGCTGTGTTGGGCAATGAAAGGCAAATTGAGAAAGCCCGAGCGGGAGAAAGGCGGTTTGTGGTGTTCGCGCAGAATCAAGTTCTCCGCCACAGTAAACTCCCGGATCACACCATCGCGCATGCGTTCTTCAGGAATATAGGAGAGCATTTTGTCGATCAGCTCCGCCGTCGAGGTATGGGTAACGTCTTCCCCTTCCAGAAGAATTCTCCCCTCGGTGAGCGGGCGCAACCCGTTGACCACCTCGGCCAGTTCGCGCTGTCCGTTACCTGATACGCCAGCCACGCCTAAAATCTCGCCCGCGTGGACCTCCAGGCTGACGTTTTTCAAGGCCGGAGTGCCGCGGTTGCTCAAGGCCGATACCCCTTCCAACACTAGGCGGGGTTCCCCGCGCTCCACCTGGCCACGATCCAGCGACAGACCGACTTCACGGCCAACCATCCAGTTGGCGAGGTCAGCTTTTGAAGTCTCAGCCGTGGGGCAACTGCCAATCACTCTTCCATCGCGCAACACGGTGACGCGATGACTGATATCAATGACTTCGTGCAATTTGTGAGAAATAAAAATCAGCGCATGACCTTCTTCGACCATCTGGCGCATGATAACAAAGAATTCATCCACCTCTTGCGGCGTGAGCACCGCGGTCGGTTCATCCAGGATGAGCAAAGCCGCGCCCCGATATAACGCCTTGATAATTTCAACCCGCTGTTGTTGACCTACCGAAAGCTGCCAGATATACGCATCGGGGTCCACGTTCAGGCCGTAGATTTCAGCCAGTTCCAGGATGCGCTCCGAAACCCGATCCAGATCCGTGAGCAGGCCGCGCGAGGAGGGCAACCCCAGAGCCACATTCTCAGCAACGGTCAGCGTTTCCACTAGCATAAAATGTTGATGGATCATGCCAATGCCCAGGTTGATGGCATCTGTCGGTGAGGAGATATCCACAACCTCGCCGTTTAGCAGAATCTCGCCCTCATCGGGTCGATACATCCCATAGAGGATCTTCATGAGGGTGCTCTTGCCCGCGCCGTTTTCGCCTAACAGCGCGTGCACCTCCCCTGAACGGACATCAAAATCAACGTTGTCATTCGCCAGTACGCCCGGAAAGCGCTTGGTGATGCCGCGCATGACCATGTGATCGATCCGGGTATATCCAGAGGAAAGTTGGTTTTCTGTCATTCGCCCGTCCCGCGCCTCCCCTCACCCCGCGCCCGATTCCCAAAGGGGAGAGCACGGGGTGAGGGAAAGATAGCTGTCTTAGTTGCCTACATCGATGCTGATGGAACCATCAATGATCCCCTGAATGGTCTCCTCAGCCAGGGCCTTCACGTCCGCAGGAAGATCGAAATCCTCGTTGTACTCCATCACCAGGCCACCGTTCGCCAGGTTAATGGTGAAGGCCTGACCACCATAGGTGCCCTCGGCGATCAAGGCAATCATCTGGTCCAACGCCACGGTCCAATCATAGACCTGGTTCGCCACCACGATGCTGGGGGCCAGATCCGTCTGGGAGGATTGGGTGCCAAACCACAAAACGCCGTTCTCTTCGGCCACGCCAATCGCGCCGACGACCATCTGCGCCGTGCCGGTCAGCACGTCCGCGCCTGCGCCGATGTGCGTGTTGGCCGCTTCCGCCGCCAACGCCACATCCGAGAACGACCCGATCCAGTTCACGTTCACATCGATATCAGGATTGACCGACTTGGCGCCAGCCACGAAACCATCCACGTACAGCTTGGCATCGCCGGTTTCAATCGGCCCGACCACGCCAATGACGCCGCTCTGCGAGAGGCTGGCGGCCATGACGCCATTCACGTAGCCGCCCTCTTGCGAGGCCGCCTCATAGGCAAACACGTTTTTAATCCCTTCATCCGAGAAGGTGTTCACCGTCGTCCCCCAGGCAAAGGCCGTCTCGGGGAAGTCTGGGGCGATCTCCTGCAACGAACTGCCGTATTGCGAACCGTGCGCAATGACCAGATCAAACCCCTGGGAGGCATAATCGCGAATCGCCGCAGCAGCATCATCGACGACGAACATACCCTCGGAGTAGACTAACTCCATCTTCTCCGGGCCGCCCATCTCTTCCTGGATGGCTGCCAGGGCGTCGTACATGCTCTGGCTGAACGCTAGATCGTTGATCGCGCTCGGCATCACCACGGCAACACGGATGGGGCCACTCGGCGCGGCGGCGGGAGCTTCTTCAGAGGCACCCGGTTTACAGGCCGCCAGCAGAAACGCGAACAGCAAAACGATAACAAACCACTTTTTCATCTTTCTTCTCCTTCATTCAAAGCCATACCTCATGAAATTGTTTTCTTGCTGTGCTTTATAGCCATTCGGCAATACGAATCACCTCCTCCCTATGCGGAGATAACAACTCACTCGCCCCGTTCAAATACTTTTGTCAGTGCAGCGGGCGCACGCACCCGTTGCACCGAGATCACTAAAACCAGAATCGTCAGGATATAAGGCATCATCACGGCGATGTCCGAGGGCAACGGAATCCCCAACACTTGCCCCCACAATTGCAGCGAGTTCACCATGCTGAACAAAAGCGACCCAACCAGCACGCCCCAGGGGCGCCAGCCGCCAAAATAAACCAGCGCCACCGCGATAAACCCCAGGCCGCTGGTCATATTCTGCTGGAAGACGTTGAGCATTCCAATGGACAGCGAAGCGCCAGCGACCCCAGAGAGGATACCCCCCAGAGTAATTGTAAAATAGCGGACGCGCGCCACGCTGACGCCGAGAGAATCCGCCGCTTCTGGATTCTCGCCCACGGCGCGAATTTTCAACCCCAGGGTGGTTTTGTTCAGCATAAACCAGGCAATCGGCACCAGCGCGAAAGCGCCATAAACCAGGATGTTCTGGCTGAAAAAGATCTTCCCAAAGAAAGGGAGCGCACTCAACACCGGGATCGTCACCTTCGAAAAGCCGCTGACGGTTTGCACCGTCCCCAAAAGTTTCTGAAACAGCAGATCGCTCATCCCCAAACCAAACAGGTAAAAGCCAATCCCGCTGATCCCCTGTTGGGCCTGCAAATTCACTGTCACTACGGCCATCGCCAAACCCATCAACGCGCCCACCAGTACAGCGGCCAACATCCCCAACCACAGGTTGCCCGTCGTATAGGCCACATAGAAAGCGGCAAAAGCGCCCAACAACATCTGGCCCTCCACCCCCAGGTTGAGCACACCGCTCCGTTGACCAAAAACTTCCCCTATCGCCGCATATAAATAGGGCGTGGCCAGGCGAATGCCGGAAGCCAGAATCCCCACCAGGACAGTCATCGAGAAGAATTCAGCGATCATGAAGATGTCTCCCTATCTGTCGGGGCTGCGAGGGTTTCTACGGTTTCTGATTCTGAGCCGGCCGCGCTCAGGCGCCTCCGCTGTCGGCGCCGACGCCAGATCTCACTACTGACCACAAAAACCACCACCAGGCCATTGAGCGCGGTAATCAACGCCGAGGGGACCTGAACCATCCGCTGCATCTTATTCGCCCCCACCAACAGCGCCCCAAAGAAAACGGAGGCCGGAATAGTCCCCAATGGGTGTAACTGCCCAAACAGAGCCGCCACAATGCCATTGAAGCCCGCGCTACCGGTAAAGCCGGTCGCCGAGCCATCCGTAATCATACGGTAATTGACGCCGTAAACCTGAATCGCCCCCGCCAACCCCGCAAAAGCGCCGCTCAGCAACAAGGCGAGGACGACGTTCTTTTTCACGTTAATCCCCGCATAGCGCGAGGCGTGCGGGTTTTGCCCCACAGCGCGAATGCGATATCCCAGGGTAGTGCGCCACAACAAGATGTACACAAAAACGGCCAAAACCACCGCGATAGCCGCCCCCAGATGCAAGCGCGTGGGCACCAGGCGCGGGAGGCGGAACGCATCCGCCAGGCGAGCGGTCTGGGGGATTTTTGAAGCCACTTCCAGTTGAGCCGGGTCAATCATCGGCCCGCGCAGCAAGAAGTTCATCAACTGCACGGCGATGGCGTTCATCATAATGGTGCTCAAAATTTCGTTCACTCCGAAGTACGCCTTCAGAAAACCAGGGATCGCGCCCCAAATCGCGCCCCCTAAAAATCCCAGCAGCAGCGCAGCGGTAATCACCATCCAGCCAGGCCATTCAGGTGGATTCAACCCCACCAGAATCGCCAGGATGGCCCCAACCACCATCTGCCCTTCGCCACCGATGTTGATGACATCTCCCCGAAAGGCAATACAAATCCCCAAGCCGACCAGGAGCAAGGGAGTGGCCTTTACCAGCGTCTCAGCCAGCGCGTTCGCGTTGCCAAACGCCCCGTCCCACAGGGCGCTGTAGGCCTCCAACGGGCTGACTCCCAAGATCAACAACATCACCGCCCCCACAGCCAGCGCGGCCAGGACGGCAAAGACGGGCAACGACACATCCAACAGTTGCGACAAACGAATTTTCGAAGGGCCTGGCATGAATCTCTTCCTTGCAATCAGTATC
>CAZZFZ010000012.1:0-33785 GCA_964653835.1 uncultured Anaerolineales bacterium | reverse complement strand
CCGCCCATTCGGTGTCCACTTCGATCAGCAACGTACCCACCAGGCGGATCAAGGCTTGTTCATCCTTCAAATCCATTGGCTCGCCTCCTACTCAGGATTTGAGCCTTAGTTTACCATTTTTGAGATAGCTTCTAGAAATAACCGGCAACACCGCTTGCACCGAAATGCCCCGCTCCGGCAGAACGACAGCGCATCATTGTGCAACACCGCAACCGTCATTTCCGGTTGCCTGGCCTGCTGCTCAATTCAGCCCGGCAATCAGCGGCGGCGTTTGCGCTTCTTTCCGGGGAGGCGGTAGTTCTCAGGCCCATCCGAGAACAACGGGATTCGGATTACCCCGGCGCGCGCCAGCAGCCAGAGCAAACCCACCAGCCCCATCAAGCCGTAAATCAGGCGCGACCAGCTCAAATCCGTGCCGGGGACGCGCGGCTGATCGGGACGGAAGCTCTCAATGAACACCCGTCCCACGCCCGCCAGCAGCAGCCACAACGCAAACGCCATGCCGGGCTTGAACTTCTCCTCGTATTTGCGCGTCAGCCACAGGATTAACCCGGCGGCGAGGAAATTCCAGATCATCTCGTAGAAAAAGGTGGGGTGGAACCGCGTCGTCTCCTCTGGGAAGAGAGTCAGATCGTCCCAGGGGGGGATGCGGTGCCCGGCGCTGATGGGAACGCCCCAGGGCAGATCAGTGGGCGGGCCGTACAACTCCTGGCTGATGAAGTTACCCAGCCGCCCGATTGCCTGCCCGACCAACAGCGCAGGAGCCACGGAATCGAGCATCAAGAGCAGATCAATCTTGTTCCGGCGAGCGTAGAAATAAGCCGCCCCCAGGCCCAGAAGAACAGCGCCGAAAATATGCAATCCCCCCTCGGTGATGCGAAGGATGCGAGCCGGGTTATCCAGATAGGCGCGGCCGCCGCCCAGAATATCGTTAATCACGTACCAGGCGCGCGCGCCGATCACCGCGGCGGGGAGCACCCACAGGAGCGCGTCCCACACCCAATCGGATTTGCCGCCGCGCCGCACGATTTCGCGGTCGGCCAGCCAGCCGCCGACCATCACCCCCACAGCGATGATCAGGCCATACCAGCGAAAGGTCAGTTGCAGGCTTCCAATGCTAAACGAAAAAATTACCGGATCAATCATGGCTCGCTCCTTGTCGTCGTCATTCCATATAGCCCAGGCCGCGAAGGCGATCCATCACCTGGGGATCGTGCAAGTTTCCAGCCGCGGATTGCGCCTGCGCCGGTCGGCGGGCGACCGCCTTTGCCAGTTGAGATTGTAATACCGCGCTCATCTTCTGCGCAACGGCGTGATCTTCCAGCGGTGTGGCCTCGCGGGGGTCGTCCGCCAGATCATACAGCCGCTCCCCCACCCCCTCGATGTGGATGAACTTGTAGGGCAGATCATACACCGCCCGCTGCACGGCTTCGCAATGGAAAGCCTCCAGGAGGGCCGTATCGCGCCGCCGGAGAATTTGAATCACATTCGCTGGGGGATACGCTTCGCTGACCACGGGAGGGAGTTGCTGCTCCTCGAGGGTTGTCCCGCTTCCCAGGGAAAAGGAAGGAACCTCCACCGGCGGCGCCCCTGCACGGGCAACCTGCGCGATGCCAGCACTCTCCAGAAACGTATAAAACAACTGACGTGTGGAAACCGCTTCCTGACG
The DNA here is from genome assembly GCA_964653835.1 of uncultured Anaerolineales bacterium. Taxonomy (GTDB): domain Bacteria; phylum Chloroflexota; class Anaerolineae; order Anaerolineales; family UBA11858; genus J130. Next base: position 32,116 of record CAZZFZ010000012.1, on the reverse strand, counting down.
GCGCAGCCCCTCAACCTGACCGGGGTAGCGCACCATCAGAGGGACGTGCACCAGCTCTTCAAACACACCCAAACCATGTCCCATATAGCGGTGCTCACCGAGCATCTCGCCGTGATCTGCAACGAGCACGACCATCGTATTTTCGCGCCGTTCCGGCTCATCCAGCAGCTCCAACAGCGGCGCGAGCAAGTGATCCTGATAGGCCACCTCGGCATCATACATCTGATTGAGCGTTTGCGCTTCAAATTCAGTATACGGCTCGGCCAGCGGGAGCAGCCAGTGCAGCGCCTGGGTGTTGTAGAGACGCATAAACTCGCGCGCCGCGGGTTCGTCTTTCACAATCGGCGCGAAGCGGCGCTGAAACTCCGGCGGTGGCATATAAGGCAGATGCGTTTCCATCAGGTTGAGGAACACAAACTGCGGCGGACGCTGACGCCGCGGCAGAGCGCGCCAGTAACGGACGACGTCCCCAATTGACGTCGCGGTATCCCCTTTGAAATTGGCATAGCGCGTCCACAGGGCAACCAGCCGCGGATGCAGGATGGATTGAAAGACATCGGCAGAGGCGGCGATGGTCTGCTGAATGGGGCGGGCAACGCGCTCCAGCAGGCTGCGGTAGCCCTCGCACAGATTGGTCAACAGCGAACGCCCGTTGGGGGAAGGCGGATTGGGCAGCGCACCACCGTAGTTATAAAAACGGTCAAAACCGCGCTTCAGGCCGTTTTCCAGCACACCGACGAGCGGGTTGTTGCAAAAACCAACCGTCTGATATCCTTGCTGCGCCAGCAACCCGGCCAGCGTAGGAAAAACCGGGTTGAGTGCGTCGCTGGCCTGAACAGTCTGATGCGTGGCGGGGAGTTCGCCGCTAAACATCGAGGCGTGCGCCGGAATCGTCCATTGCGCCGGGGAAATCGCCTTTTCATACAGAGTAGCCTGGCGGGCAAAATCATCCAGGTTCGGGGATGTGCCACGCGCATAACCGTAACTCCCCAAGCGGTCTACGCGGTGCGTATCCAGGACGACGAAGAAAATATCAGGTTGAAAAGAGGACATAGGCGTGTGCCAATCGGGGCAAAAAGGTCAAATTACGCCAGCGAAGGAGAGGTCCAGGGCGATGCACCCTCCCAGCAACGCCCCGCCAATCAGTTCGGTCGGGCTGTGCCGCCGCAGGTTCAAACGGACAATGTAGGTGATCGCCATCAAGGGAGTTAGCCACAACGCCGGGGGTAGCCCAAAAGCGAAGCCCGTAAAGATGACGATCAACGTCACGCCCGTCATGTGCGCGCTGACCAGCCAGAAGCGGTTCAACACCGCCAGGGCGCTCAGGGCCAACAAATCACTGAAGGTAAAGCCCAACAACAGCGAGGGCGTCTCCAAAGCGTATAAAACGCCATACGCCAATGCCGCGCCGACGATCCCCACCAGATAAGGGATCTCCCGCTCGCGGGTGCTGCTGAGTGGTTTTTTGATGATGTTCATTTACGGGTAAACCAGGGCGGCACAGGCAAGACCGGGAAATTTTACCATAGCTGTTTTTTGGACAAACTTTGGTATAATTCATCGGGCAACTGAACGACCAATCGCTGACTTGAACTTTGCAACGCCGGGCTACGCCCGGTGTTGTTGTGTGTGAAACCGGAGGAAAACATGGATAAAAACGAACATCTGAATCTCTACCGTCAGATGGTGATGATCCGGCGGGTGGAAGAACGCGCCGCAGAGCTGTATCAGTCCGGAAAGATCGGCGGCTTTTTACATCTGTATATCGGGCAGGAGGCGGTCAGCACCGGGCTGGTCGCCGCCCGTCAACCGCAGGATCGCGTCATCACCGCCTACCGCGACCACGGCGTGGCGCTCAACGTCGGCATCTCCCCCGAAGAGGTGCTGGCTGAACTGCTGGGCAAAGCGACAGGCTGCTCCAAAGGGAAAGGCGGCTCGATGCACATGGCCGATGTGGAAAAGAACTTTTGGGGCGGGCACGCTATCGTCGGCGCGCACCTGCCCATCGCCGCCGGCATGGCGATTGGCGACCAGTACAACGACAACGACTCAGTGACCATCTGTATGTTCGGCGATGGAGCCACCAACATCGGCTTCTTCCACGAGGCACTGAACCTCTCCAAGGTATGGAAGTTGCCCGTGCTATGGGTGTGCGAGAACAACCACTACGGCATGGGCACCGCCGTCGAGCGCGCTTCCGCTGTCTCGGAGATCCGCCAAAAGGCACAGGGATACGGCATCCCCAGCGAGCGTGTGGACGGCATGGACGTGCTCGCCGTGCGCGCCGCCGCCAGCGAGGCGCTCGACACCATCCGCAGCGGCAACGGCCCCTACTTCCTCGAGGTGATGACCTACCGCTACCGCGGCCACTCGATGGGCGACCCGGAGCGCTACCGCGACTCCAGCGAAGTGCAGCAGTGGAAAGAGAACGACCCCATCGGCATTTACCGCGCCCGCCTGATTGACGAGGGCATCGCCAAAGAGAAAGAACTCGACGCCCTCGACGAACAGATCATGGCCGAAGTGGATGCCGCCGTACAGTTCGCCGAGAGCAGCCCGGAACCGGCGCCAGAGGCACTCTTTGAAGACGTGTATGTGGAGTAGTCATATAGTCGGGTAGTCAGGTGGTCGGGTAGTCTGACCACGGTCTGCTGTCTACCGTCCATCAACCAGAAATCAGGAACGAAAACATGGAAGAAACCAAACGAATTACCATGCGCGAGGCCATCTCCCAGGCCCTTTGGGAAGAGATGGAGCGCGATGAACGCGTCTTTATTATGGGGGAGGAGGTCGGCGTGTGGGGAGGCACCTACGCCGTGACCAAAGGTTTTTACGACCACTTCGGCGCCCGGCGGGTGAAAGACACTCCCATCGCCGAAGCCGTCATCATCGGCGGGGCGATCGGCGCGGCCATGATTGGCTTGCGCCCTGTCGCCGAGCTGATGACGATCAACTTTGCCTTCGCCGCTATGGATCACATCGTCAACGAGGCAGCCAAAATGCACTACATGTTCGGCGGGCAGATGCGCATCCCCCTGGTGATCCGCGCGGTGGGCGGCGGCGGCCGCCAGTTGGGAGCCACCCACTCCCAAACCCCCGATGCGGTCTTCGCCCACTTCCCCGGTCTCAAGGTAGTCGCTCCCGGCACGCCTTACGACGCCAAGGGGTTGCTCAAGGCCGCCATCCGCTCCAACGACCCGGTGATGTTCATCGAACACGCCACCATGTACCAGCGGCGCGGCGAAGTCCCTGTGGATGAAGATTACATCGTCCCCATCGGGCAATCCAAAATCCAGCGCCCTGGAAGGGACGTCACCCTGGTGGCCTACTCCAAAGGGCTTGACCTGGCCCTGAAAGCCGCCGACCAGCTCGCCAAAGAGGGCGTCGAGGCTGAAGTGGTTGACCTGCGCACGCTGCGCCCGCTTGATATGGAGCCGGTGCTGGAATCCTTCCGCCGCACCAATCGGGCAGTGATCGTCGAAGAGGGTTGGCGCTCCTTCGGGGTCGGCTCGGAGGTCGCCGCGCGCATCTACGAAGAAGCCTTCGACTACGTTGACGCGCCCATCCAGCGCGTGGCGCAAAAGGAAGTCCCCCTGCCCTACAACCAGGCGCTGGAGCAATCCGCCCTGCCGCAAGTCGCCGACGTGATCAAAGCCGTCAAGGAGGTGCTGTGATGGCCGAAGTGATTACCATGCCCAAACTGGGGTTCGATATGGCCGAGGGCGTGCTGGTGCGCTGGGTGATCGCCGAAGGCGAGAGTGTGGAACGCGGCCAAGTGCTGGCCGAAATCGAGACCGACAAGGCCACTGTGGAAGTTGAATCGGCGCACAGCGGGGTGGTGCACCGTCATCTGGCAAAAGAGGGGGATGTGCTACCTGTCGGCGCGCCCATCGCCGTCATCGGCGCGGAAGGCGAGGCCATTGACCTCAACGAACTGCTGCCGGACGCGGCCCCCGCCGAGCAGGTTACCGCGCCTCAAGAAGCTGGGACCCCTCCCCTTGCTACCGTGCCAGACTCCATTCAAGCGGGCGCGGCCGCTCCGGCGGCAGGCCAGCTCCCGGGGGGCGTCAAAGCCTCCCCGCTGGCGCGACGCATGGCCGCCGAGCGAGGCCTCGACCTGCGCACCATTCAGGGCAGCGGCCCCGGCGGGCGAATCGTGAAAGCCGATGTGGAAGCCACGATAAAGGCAGCGGACCGCGGACCAACGACCACCGAACGCGGTCTGCCGTCCGCCGTCCCAGGACAGCCGCGCTCCGACGAGTACGTCGCCATCTCCCGCCTGCGCGCCGCCATCGGACGCCGCATGGTCGAATCCGTTCAGCAGGTGCCCCACTTCTACGTCAGCCACGAATACCGCGTCGACGCGCTGCTGGCCGCTCGCAAGCGCATCAACACCGCGCTGGAAGCGGAGGGCGAAAAGCTTTCCGTAAACGATTTCCTGGTCAAAGCGGTGGCACTGACTCTGCGCGAGTTCCCCAACCTGAACGCCTCGCTGAAGGACGGCGAGATCGTGCGCCACGGGAGCATCCACATCGGCAACGCCGTGGCCGTCGAAAACGGCCTGCTCACCGTGGTCTGTCGCGACGCCGACCTCAAATCCCTGCGTCAGATTTCGCGCGAGGTGCGCGAGATGGCAACGCGCGTGCGCTCCGGTAAGGTCCACGCTGCCGATATCGAAGGTTCCACCTTCTCGATTTCCAACCTTGGGATGTACAATGTGGAGCACTTCACCGCCATCATCAACCCGCCAGAGGCAGCGATTCTGGCCGTCGGCGCGGCGCGGCAGGTGCCGGTCGTTGAAGACGGGCAACTGGCCGTCGGCTGGACGATGAAGGCCACCCTCTCGGTGGATCACCGCGTCAGCGACGGCGCTGAGGCGGCGCAGTTCCTGCAGGCGCTGGCAAAATACATCGAAGACCCGGTGATGCTGGCCGTCTGAAGCCGCAGCTCTGCGCGATGAACGCAAAGCCAGCATCCGCTCCACCGAACAACCGCAGCCTCACCAGGATCGTGCTGTTCGCCATTCTGGTGGGGCTGCAATTGCTTTACTTCCCCATCAACCGCATGGTGGATGGCGGCATATCCACCTATCTACCCATAGATAACTACATCAAGCTGTCGGAAATCTGGGCGATACCATATTTGCTCAGCCTCCCCTGGTGGATAGCCGCCTTGATTTGGGCCACCCGCAAAATGGAATATGAGCGGTTCATCCATCTTTTTCTATGCCTGGCGCTGACCATTCTGCTCAGCTACGTCATCTACATCCTCTTCCCAACCTATGTAGACCGCCCCGAAATCACCAAAGAGGACTGGCTGAGTCAGCTTGTCAGATTCATTTACGGGAACGACAGGCCCTACAACGCCCTTCCCAGTGGCCACACCTACACAACTTTAATCATCGCGATTTTCTGGTTCCACTGGCATCCAAAACAGCGGGTATTGTGGGCACTGATCGCGGCGGTTATCATCCTCTCCACGCTGTTCACCAAACAGCACGCCATACTGGATTTGCTGGCGGCAGCGGCGTTAACCGCTCTCTGCTACAAGCTCTCTCAACCCCTGACCCGAAAATACCTGAGAGCGTTTTCCGCAGCCTGAGACGACAGCGAAGTATACCAAGTTTAAACCGCGAAGCCGCCAAGAACGCGAAGAGAAATGAAGAATCAAGAAAATCTTGGCGTTCTTGGCGACTTAGCAGTGAAGTGTCTGGTCTTTGTTCTGATGTCCCGGTAACACAAAAACCCCCGCGGTGATCAACCTCGCGGGGGTTTGATTCAAAAATTATTTTTCAGCCAAGCGCTAATCCGGTTCCTGCACGTTGATCTCAATGTAAAGCGGCAGGTCGCCGGCGCCATTGCCAAACAACTCGCCGGTGGAGGTGCGCATCATCCACCAGCTCTTGTAGATACCAGGGGTTTGCGGCGCGGCGAACTCGAAGGTGATGATGATAAATCCACCCGGCTCTACAGCCTGATGGAAGTTCTTCACCATTGGCAGGCCGAAGGTCGTGCCATCCCAGTAAACCACTCGATAGTCGGTTGTCCAGGCGCAATCGCCGGCATTGAGCACGGTCCACTGCTGCACAAGCCACTTTCCAGTGGTGACTTTTGTGCCCGGAGAGAGCGTCTGCCGGGTGACCTGCGCCAAAGGACAATGCGAGACCGGCGCAGGCGAGGCTGTAAACGTAGCCGTTGGCGTAAGCGTAAAGACCGGTGTGTCGGTGAAGGCGGGCGTGGCCGTGGGAGGGATCGGCGTCTCCGTGGGAGGCAACGGCGTGGCCGTGGGGGTCGCGGACAGCGCAGCGACCTGCGCAGTGGCGGTGATCTGCGCGTACACCGTCTCCACGGCGTGCGTGATGCGCAGGGCCGGATCTTCCGTCGGCGTTGTTTCTACCGGCGCGACCTCGCACGCGCTGACCACCAGCACGACCAGAACCAACACCGCCAGGCGCACGATTGCCTTCATGACACTCCCTCCCAATTACTCCTCAATCACTTTGATCTCAACCCAGAACCAGCCACGCCCCTGAGGACCAATGCCAAAGATCTTGCCATCATCGCTTGTTATCATCCAGTTGCCGCGGTAGGTGCCAGCCTTATCCGGCGCCTTCATCTCCACTTCGACGTTCACATAACCAAACGGGGGGATAGTCTCCGCGGTCAAGGGGATCGCTGCACCGGCGCCGAGTAAATCACCGTCAATGAAACGCAGACTAAAGTCCTTGTTCCAATTACAGGTACCCGTGTTCTTCAGCCGCCACATTTTTGTAAATGTGGTGCCTGCATAAAAAGTTGTGCCATCAGGGATGGTCTCCATCTCCAGGTTGGCGCGGTAGCAAGGCGTCCCGTCATTGCTCGCTGAAGCGCCTTCCGCAGGTTGTGCGACCGGCGGCAGCGGTGTTTCCGTAGGGATCTCTGTGGGCGTAGGCGAGGGGGGAAGCGTAGCCGTGGGCGAAGGTAAGGGTGTGGGCGAGGGGGTCGCCGTCGCCGCGGCCTGCATAGCGCTGACTGTCATGGTCAACTGTGCGTACACCGTTTCAACCGCACGGGTGACTTGCAAATTGGGGTCTTCCAGCGCGGGATCGGGTTCTCCAGCAGTCACACAGGCGTTGAGGGCAAGTGCCAGCATCAACACGGCGGCAAAGGCAAGGATTCGACGAGACATGAGCTACTCCTGATTTTAATTTGGCGCTGTGTGAAGCGCGGCCATATTATACCCTTTTATATCATTATGCCAGCGCGCGCCGTCGCGGCGATCTTGACAAGCCCCTGAAGACGTGCTAAAGTCGCTTTGTTCGGCAGCCGTTCTCACAAGGCTTTGATGCTGCGTGCTTTGACTGCCTGTTGGTTTTCCCCCGTACCCATGAAAGGAGTTTTTCGTGTCAGAGCGTGAAACCGGAACCGTTAAATGGTTCAACGCGAGTAAAGGGTATGGCTTCATCGAGCGCGACCAGGGCGATGACGTCTTCGTCCACTTTAGCGCGATCCTCGGCACCGGGTATCGCACGCTGGAGGAAGGTCAGCGCGTAGAGTTCGAAGTCACCCAGGGCGAAAAAGGCCCACAGGCACAGAACGTCTCGCCGATTTAGCGAACAATTTGCGCCAATAATTCAAACGAGCCTCGCAACGGGGCTCGTTTTTGGTTAACCGAGTTCAGCGATCACCTGCCCCATCACCGAGAGATCATACCCAGGTAAGGCGGCGACCATCTGACGGAAGGCCTCGTCCTGCAACACTTCCCACACGGGGGCGAGCAATTCGCCCTCGGCATAGACCTTAGGGACGATCAGGTCATAGCGCTCCTGAAAGAGGGAAATGAAATCCAGGCCCAGCGCCTGAGCGGCCGCGGCGATCCCCAGGCCGCAATCGGCGCGACCAGAGGCCACCGCCGCCGCCACGGCCAGATGAGTGTATTCTTCCTGATCGTATCCCTGAATCGCCTGCGGCTCGATCCCTAACTGACCGAGGTGATAGTCCAGCAACACGCGCGTGCCCGCGCCGCGCTGACGGTTGACAAAACGAACGTCGGGGCGCGTCAAATCTTCAAGCGTGGCGATCCCTTTCGGGTTGCCAGCAGGGACGATCAGCCCCTGATCGCGCCCAACCAACGCAACCACCCTCACCGGCAAGTCCGGCAGGTATTGGCGCACATAGCTCAAATTGTACTCGCCGCTCTCGGGGTCCAGTAAATGTGAACCGGCGAAGTGCGCCTCGCCGCGGCGCAGCGCCACCAGTCCCCCCAGGCTGCCCACATTGGCCGAGGCCAGCCGCCGCCCACGCGCCGCCAGGAACTGCGCCATCACATCGAGGGTGATATCGTGCGAACCGATAGCGAAAACGGTCTCTTCAATCTCTCCCAGCGAGCGATAGAGGCGCACGCGCACCTTCTCCCCGGCAGGCATGCCCTGCGAGCCGCTGGGGACGATCAGGATGCCATCGGCGCGCACCAGTGAAGTGATCACCCCGGAGCCGCGCGCCAGCGGCGCTGCCAGCACGCGCTCGCCCACCTTCCCCACCGCCACGCGTACGTAATCGTCATCCCCCGCCGGGGAGACCAGCTTGCGAGTCAGTTCAGCCTCGATCTCCACAGGCCGCGCCGGTTTGCGCCCCAGCCAGCGCGCCAGCAACGGCTCAACGAAAATCTCCCCCGTCAGCGCCGCCGAAACCGGATACCCCGGCACGCCGATCACCGGCACGCGCTGGGAGGTCTGATCGCCGCGCGGGATCATGCCAAGGATCACCGGGTGGCCGGGGCGCACAGCCACACCGTGCACCAACAACTCCCCCAGGGATTCCAACACCTGCGCGGTGAAGTCCTCCGACCCGGCAGAAGAACCGGCGTTGACCAGAATCAGATCGCTCTCCCAGGCTGCCTGGGCAACGCGGGCGCGGATCTGCTCGAAATCATCTGGCGTAATCGGGTAACGAACCGCCTCGCCCCCCCACTCCCGGACCTGAGCGGCCAACACGAGCGAGTTGTACTCAATAATATCGCCGCGCTTCACCGGCTCACCGATTGGAACCAGCTCCGTACCGGTAGGCAACACCGCCACCACAGGACGGCGCGCAACCGTGACTGTGCTGTGCCCGCACCCGGCAATAGCACCCAGATCGGCGGGGCGCAGAACGTGCCCGGCGGGCAGGACGAGCTGGGTTGCGACCATGTCCTCCCCCATGGGACGCACGTGCGCCCAGGGGGTGACCGCGGCGCGGATGCGAATCCCCGCCGGGCGACGCGGATCCTCCGCCAAGTCACCGTCTTCAGCCAGCGGCTCAATCTGTTCGATAGGGATGACCGCGTTGGCCCAATCCGGCAGTGGATCGCCGGTATCCACATAGGCCGCCTGAGTGCCATACTCCAGGGTCAGCGGCGCGGTAGGCAGCGCGCCCTCGGTATCGGCGGCGCGCACGGCAAAACCGTCCATCGCCGCGGCGTGGTAATGCGGCGAGGAAATCTTCGCCCACACCGGCTCGGCCAGCACACGCCCCAGAGCGTGTTCATCCAGCGGGATGGTCTCCACATCCAAAACGCCCCCCAACCCGGCAGTGCGCAACGCCCGCTCCAGCGCCGCCTGAGCTTCAGGTAAAGGGATATCATGCAAATATACACTCATAACTCATACACATCCGGTTCAATATGAACAATAACATCACTGACCGCGAGGTCAGATTCCAGCAGTACTTCTTTCGCCTGGTGGGCGATCCGATGTCCGGCGCGCACAGTCAAATCGCCGTCCACGATGACGTGGATATCCACCAGCAGACCAAGCCCGCTCTTGCGCACGCGGCACTTTTCGATTATCAGAGCACCACTCACAGACTGCGCCAGGTCGCGAATGCGCGCTTCCACTTCGTCTGGCGCGGCTGCATCCATAACCTCGTCCAAGGCCGGCAGCAGCAAGCGCACACCGTTATAGAAAATCACTCCGCAGGCCAGCAAAGCTGCCCAATCATCCGCGTCTTGATAACCCTCGCCACCGATCAAAGCGATTGCAATACCAATCAGTGCAGCCAACGAGGTCAACGCATCTGAGCGATGGTGCCAAGCATCACCTTTCAGCGAGCTGCTGGCCAACTGCTCGCCCACGGCAAACATCCGGCGGAAGAGCGTTTCTTTGACCCCTATCACCAGGATCAGCACAACCAATGTATACCAGGCCGGTAGATGGTGCGGCGTGAGAATCTCTCGCACGCTCTGCACAGCGATCAACACCGCCGCACCCAGCAAAAACAAAGCCACGCTCAAACCAGCCAGGGATTCGGCTTTACCATGCCCGTAAGGATGACTGGAATCAGGAGGGCGTGCGGCGACGCGCAACCCGCCCCAGACAATCAACGAGGAAAACACATCAGCGGTCGATTCGATGCCATCCGCCACAAGAGCATAAGAGTTGCCCACCAGGCCGGTGATCACCTTCACCAGGGCGAGCAGGATGTTCACCGCAATTGCCCCGCCAGAAAGACGCAAACCGGTCTCGACATCAGCCACAATACCGCCTCACAACAAAACCACATCAACTTCTTCCCCCGCCGCCATCCCGTTTGCCGCAGGGGGAATTTTGATCAGCCCATCGGCGCGCGCCAGGGTGAAGATCAAGTTGCTTTTGCCAAAAACCGGCTCGGCCTGATAGCCGTCGGCGGCTGGCAGCAGGCGCACCGGAACCCAGTCCTCGCGGCCAGCCTGCGAAGCCAGGTTGATAGTCAGCCGCGCCCGCACCGTCGACTGCGGGCGGGCGACCTCACCGAGCAGCGCCGCGATGACCGGGGTCACAAACAAACGCGTGTTCACCAAAGCGCTGACCGGGTTGCCCGGCAGCCCGATCATCGGCACGCCGTCGCACACCGCCAGGATGGTGGGCTTGCCCGGCCGCGTGTTCACGCCGTGCACCAGCACGCCCGGTGCGCCCAGGCCGTCGAGGATCTCGGCGGTCAGGTCGCGCGTGCTGGCTGAAGAACCGGCGGTGATCACCACCATATCACACTCGGCGCGAGCTTTCTCCGCGGCGGCCTGCATCTCCGGGCGGGTATCGCCCACAATGCCGTAAAACACCGCTTCGCCGCCAGCTCGCTGCACCGCGGCGCTCAGCGTGTAGGCGTTGATGTCGCGCACCTGGCCGGGCGCCGGGCGCTGCTCGGGAGGGATGACTTCATCGCCGCTGGAGATGATGCCCACCCGCGGGCGGCGCGCCACCACAACCTGTGTGATCCCCAGCGCCATCAAACCGCCGATATCCGCCGGGCGCAGACGCGTCCCGCGGGGGATGACTTCCTCACCAGCACGGATATCCTCGCCCACCTGAATCACGTTTTCACCCACGGCCACGGCGCGCAGAATCTCAATCTCCCCGGTGCGGGCGGTCTGGGTGTATTCCAGCATCACCACGGCGTCCGCCCCCTGAGGAAGCATCCCACCGGTATGAATAAGCATGCACTCCCCAGCATTCAGCGGCTGCGAAGGCGCTGCGCCCATCGGCACCTCACCGCTCAGTTTCAGGTATGCTGGCAGGCTCTCGCTGGCGCCAAAGGTATCCGCAGCACGCACGGCGTAGCCATCGACCGTGGTGCGCGGGAACTCCGGCAGAGGATGGGGCGCAGTCACCGCATCGAGTGTCACCCGCCCCAGGGCCGAGGCCGTCTCCACAGTTTCCGGCTGTGGCCGCGGGGAAAGATGATCCAGCATTTTTTGCAGGGCATCCTGCGGGGGAATCAGAGTCAGGAATTCAGGCATGGTTCAGGAGACCTCTTAGCGCGTCCAGAAACCCAGGGTCAACAAATAGAGCGTCAGGCCATACGTCAGCGCAGCCAGCAACGTGAGGGCGCGCCAGTGCGGCTTCGCGCCCGCGGCAATACGATACAGGTAAATGATGACGAGCAACCCCAAAGGGAAGACCAGGAAAACCGGCAGGGCGACGCCCCGGGGCAGCCCAGCCAGCAGAGCAAAGGCCAGCACCAGGTAAGCCGCCAGGATCAACAGGGCGATCCAGCGCATGCCGCGCTGCCAGCCCAGCCGCACTAGAAAACGCGGGCGCTCCAGGCGCAGGTCTTCGGCATAGGCGGGGAACTCGAAGGTCAGCATGGCGGCGTAATGCAGCAAGGTGAGGGGAAAAGTGGTCATGTTGAGCAGACGATGCGGAGGCGCGCCCTGCAAGAGAAACCCCAGTGCGGGAACCAGCCCGGCCAGCGCGATGGAGGGGATCAACCCACGGTAAAGCGTATCGCCCAGGCGAAAAGGAGGCAAGGCGCTGACCAACGCCCCCAGGGAAAACGCCAGCATCAACAGCACCACGCCACCGCTCAACGCCCCGGCTTGCAGCAGCGCCACAGTGGAGATCGCCGCCAGGCTGAGCATGGCAAACGCCGCCCAGAGCGGCGCGTCGTTCAATAGGCGCTCTTCTGGGGGGAGATCGCCTCCGCGGCGGGGCTGCTCAAAATAGGCATACAGCCAGTGTGCAGCAAGCTGCACTCCCCACACCCACAGCATACCGAGGGCAAAGCGATCCCCCCAAAACGGCTCTCCCAGATAACGCGCCATCCCCGCGCCCAGCAAGTACCCAAGCAAGGCGTCGAGGAGCAGCCAGGGGAGCGCCGCCCGCCAGAGACGCACCGGAAGGTCGGCAGGCTTCATCGAGTCGCTCCCTCCCCCAGCACACCGACGATATCGCGCCGGTGCATCCCTCCATGCCGGTAGATCAATTTGAAGATCACTTCCACCGGCGCTTCGCCCAGCACGGGATGACGGCCCGTTTTATCCAAATCGCCCTCCGCCAGGCTGACGATCAGTTCAATGGTCTGCTGGCGCACGGCGGCGAGCTCGTCCAGCAGCGCAACAGGGTCGTCCGTCTTCTGCTGGCTGACTTTATAATCATTATAGGCATCCAGGTCGAAATCCTCGGGCACGCCGGGCCCCCCGGCCAGAATCCCCTCCACCATACGGCGCATGCTATCTTCGGCCTGGACGAGGTGCGCCAACACCTGACGCACCGTCCAGGCCGCCCCTTCGCTATAAACCTGCTGATCCCAGGCCGTTGGCGGCAGTTGCTCAAAGAAAGCGCGCATCTCCGCGCCGGTCTCTTCAAAACGTCGGATCAGATGTTCCTTCCTGGCTGCATGTGATTTCATACCTGTCTCTCCTTTGTGGGTTGATCGGCAAGCGGTGGATAAATCGTCGGCGGTACCGAGGCAGCGGTATGAGTCAACGGCGCGTCGGGGGCAACCTGCCGATACAGCGTCAGAATTCGCTCGGCAATGTTCTCCCAGGCGTAGCTGCGGGCGAAAGTCACCGCCTGCGCTGCCATCTCCCGCCGAAGGTCTTGATCTTCCAGCAACAAGGTCAGGCGTTCACACAAAGCGTCCACATCGCCAACCGGAATGTGAAACCCCGTGACGCCATCCTGCACCAGAAAGGCAAGGCCGCCGACCTGTGAGGCGACCACCGGCGTGCCACAGGCCATTGCCTCCAGTGCTACCATGCCAAAAGACTCATAATGCGAGGGCACAATCACCGCGTCGGCGGCGGAGTAATAGTACGGCAGCGTCTCCTGGCTGCGACGCCCCAGAAACGCAACCAGGTCTTCCAGGCCGTTTTGAAGGCGCAAATCGTGCAGGCGCGACATCTCAGCGGTCATCGCATCGCGGCTGACGTGGGGATCACCACCGATGATCGAGATGCACAAATGACGGTGATCGAGCACGCCGCGGGCACGCATCTGGGCGATGGCCTTAATCAGCAAATCCACCCCCTTCAACGGCTCAATCCGCCCGACAAAGAGCAGCATGGTATCCGTGGTCGGTATGCCGATAAATTCTTTTGCCTCATCGGCGGGGATGGGATAAAAATGGCTGCTATCCACGCCGGGGGGGATGATTACGATCTTCGCCGGATCGGCATCGTAGAGCCACTGCAATTGCGCCAGCTCGGCAACCGTGGCAGCAACGATGCGATCCGCCAGCGCGATGACCTGCTTCTCACCCTCGATGCGGTAGCTGCCTTCGGTTTCTTCGGCGTTCTGCGCGATGCGCTGCTTCATCACCCCCAGGGTGTGAAACATCTGGATCACCGGCGCGCCCCAGGCGGCCTGCAAATCACGGGCAGCGACCCCCGACATCCAGTAATGGCTGTGAATCAGGTCATACTTAAAATTCTTTTTAGCGGCAAAATCCAGGATGTGCTCCACAAACTTCGGCAGGTGAGCGGCAAGTTCTTGCTTGGGTAGAGGCACCTGCGGCCCTGCTGGAACATGCACCACACGGTTGCCATAGCCCAGGTCGTGGGAGACATGGGGAGCATGTTCATCTTGCGAGCGGGTGTACACATCCACGCGCACTCCCAGTTTACCCAAAGCGCGAGTCAACTCGCGCACATACACGTTCATCCCGCCGGTATCCTTCCCCCCCAGAATCGCCAGCGGGCAGGTGTGATAAGAAAGCATCGCCACGCGCATAAAACCTCGAAAAAAACTTGCTCAAAATTCAACCGGGCTGGTATAATTCCGCCCGTGCCACCGTAGCTCAATGGTAGAGCAATCGCTTCGTAAGCGATCGGTTGTGGGTTCGATTCCCACCGGTGGCTTTTTGTATTGTACCCTCTCCAACGGCGAATTGAAACCGCGCCACAAAAGTTCCTGGCGACATCCCCCACTTCTCCAGTATAATTCCCATATGCCCACAAAACCCAAACCGATTGTTATCGGGATCGCCGGCGGCAGCGGCTCTGGTAAAACCACCGTCGCCAACGTGATATTGGAGCGCGTCGGTACGCGCAAGATTGCTTACCTACCCCACGACGCGTACTACAAAGACCTCAGCCACCTCCCCGAGGTCCAGCGTGTACAAATCAATTTCGACCACCCCAACTCGCTGGACACCCCTTTGCTAATTGAACACATCCGCACGCTGCAAGCCTGGCAGCCGGTTCGCCTGCCGGTCTATGATTTCAAAACGCACTCGCGCACCGAGCGCTTCACTCTGGTGGAGCCGCAAAAAGTCATCATCGTGGAAGGCATCCTGATCTTCGCCGAGGCAGACCTGCGCCAGCTCTTCGATGTTAAAATCTTCGTGGATACCGACGCCGACCTGCGCTTTATCCGCCGCCTTGAGCGGGACATCAACGAGCGCGGGCGCACAACGGAATCTGTGATCAAACAGTATCTGGCGACCGTGCGCCCGATGCACCTGGAATTTGTGGAGCCATCCAAGCGCTACGCTGACGTCATCATCCCCGAAGGCGGCTACAACGCCGTCGCCATGGATATGGTCATAGCCCGCATCGAGCGCCTGCTGAGCAGCAGCAATTAGCACCCGTGGACACCGAAAAACAGCCCCGCGTTATCGTTCGCATAGCTGCTCTGCTCTTCGTCATCCTGCTCACCATCCTGATCTATCGGCTGCGCGATCATGCCGTCGGCCTGGCGATTTACGGCTACCCCGGCATCTTTTTGATCGCCTTTCTGACCAACGCGACGATCTTCCTCCCCGCGCCGGGCGTGACCATCGTCTTCGCTATGGGCGGGGTGTTCAACCCCTTTCTGGTGGGGCTGGCTGCGGGCGCGGGGGGCGCGTTGGGCGAACTATCCGGCTACCTGGCCGGGTTCAGCGGCGAGGCGGTGGTGCCGCACACCCGCACCTACGAACGCCTTTCCAAGTGGGTGCAACGTTACGGTTTTTTCGCCATCCTGGCGCTGGCCGCCATCCCCAACCCGGTCTTCGATATCGCCGGAGTCGCCGCAGGCGTGCTTCGCATGCCCTTACCCAAGTTCCTGCTGGCCGCCTGGATCGGCGTGACGCTCAAGATGACGCTGTTCGCCTGGGCAGGCGACCACTCGATCCCCTGGATACTTGGGCATTGAAACCACAAAAATACAAGGAGACCTAATGGACGACTTCCGCCCTTACGATGCCTACCTGAGTCAACACCTCGACGAGAGCATCGCCGAGCTTTCCACCCTGTGCGCCCAACCCAGCATCTCGGCGCAAAACCTGGGCATGGAAGAGGCCGCCCAACTGGTCGCCGAAATGCTCGCGAAGCGCGGCTTCCAGGCCCAAGTGATGCCCACCGCTGGGGCGCCGGTGGTCTTTGCTGAACGAGCGGGGCGCAACCGCGAGAAAACGCTGCTCTTCTACAATCATTACGACGTCCAGCCCCCGGAGCCGCTCGAACTGTGGGAAAGCCCTCCCTTTGAGCCGACGCTGCGGGACGGGAAGCTCTACGCCCGCGGGGTGAGCGATGACAAGGGGCACATCGTCAGCCGCCTGTTCGCGCTTGACGCGCTGCTGGCGCACGATGGCGAGCTACCTTGCAACGTCAAATTCATCATCGAGGGTGAAGAGGAAGTCGGCAGCGTGCACCTACCCGCCTTCATCGAAGCGCATCAAGAGATGCTGGCCGCGGACGCCTGCATCTGGGAGTTTGGCGGGGTCAACCACGAGGAAATCCCCGTGCAATACGCCGGGCTGCGCGGCATCTGCTATGTGGAGCTTTCGGTAGAGACAGCCAGCATTGACGCGCACTCCGGCCTGGGCGGCTCGATCTTCCCCAACGCCGCATGGCGACTGGTCTGGGCGCTGAACTCCCTCAAAGGCCCGGATGAACGCATCCGCATCCCCGGCTATTACGACAACGTCCAGCCCCCCAGCGAGCGCGACCTGGAATACCTGGCCGCCCTGCCCGACTCGGCGGAGGAAGACCGCTCCCGCTACGGCCTCAAAGAATTCCTTAAGGGGCTGAGCGGTGGTGTAGCGCTCAAACAGGCCGAAATCTTCGAGCCAACCTGCACCATCTGCGGGCTAACCTCCGGATATCAGGGGCCAGGCTCGAAGACTGTGCTGCCAGCGCGGGCCTCCGCGAAGGTGGATTTCCGCCTGGTGCCGGAGCAAACCATCGAGGAAGTGCTTGAAAAGCTGCGCACCCACCTGGATGCCGAGGGATTCTCCGATGTAGAGATCACCTTCCTCGGCGGCGGGCCGCCCGCCCGCACCGACCCGGAGCACCCCTTCATCCAACTAGTGGTCAACACGGCCGAGGAGGTCTATGGAGTCCCCATGCAAATCATCCCCATGAGCGGCGGCTCGGGGCCGAATTATCCTTTTGTGCACGTGCTCGGCCAGCCGGTCGCCACCGCCGGGTTGGGACACCCCGGCTCGCAGGCGCACGCCCCAAACGAGAATATACGCCTGGATTTGTACGAAAAACACGCCCGCCACATGGTACGCGTGCTGAAAACTTTCGCTTCACACTAAAGATGAAGTGGTTTAAGCCGCGGACAACCCGCTCCCTGCGCCAGGACTTAGGGCTAAAACTGATGGCCCTGTACATCCTCTTTGTGGGGCCGGTGGTGATCGGTATCATTTTCATCGCCAACACCACCCAGAAGACGCTGGAGGAAAGCGTCAAGGCCGCCGATCTGGCGTTGGCGCGTTCGATCGCGCAGGAGACCGACTTCTCCATGAGCAACGCCTTGCGGGCTGTTTCCGAGCTTGGCCGCTTCGATGCTGTAATCCAGGCCGATCAGGAAGTCATGGAGGCGCTGTTCACCACCTTCATCAGCGCCCGGCCCGATGTCAACCTGGTCTACCGCTTGGCGCCGGACGGCATCATGATCTACCACTACCCCAGCGGGCCGACCTCCACGGTGGGGGTGAACTTCTCCTTCCGCGAATACTTCCAGCGCGCTATGGGGACGAAATCGCCGCTGATCTCCAGAGGGCGCATCTCACCGACCACAGGCCAGCCGGTGGCGACAGCCGTACAGCCTCTCTGGGGCCGCGACGGCCGATTCCTGGGCGTAGTGGCCACCAACATCCGCCTGGAAGCACTCAGCCAGACGCTGACTAAGATCGCCAACGAATACGATCTAAAAGAAGGGTTTGAGGTCATCATCATCGACGCCACCGGACAGATCATCGCCGACGCAAACGCCGATGAATTGCTCACCCAATTTCCTAAAGAACTGTCCTCGGTCTCCAACAAGGTGCTGCAGGGGAGCGTCGACTCGATCATTACCAGCGATGAAGACGGTGTTGAGCGCCTGTACAGCTTCGTTCCCGTCTCCAGCGCCGGTTGGGGAGTAATCGTCAGCCGTCCCACATCGACGGCCTTCTCCACGCCGCACGCCTTCTACAACAGCGCCATCATCACCCTGGGCGTCTTCCTGCTCGGCGGGTTGATCTTCTGGATGGGTCTGGTGCGGCTGGTGATCCAACCCCTGGAACGCATCACCGCCTACAGCCGTTCTATCCCGGCGCGTCAGGCAGGAAAAAAGGAAGGCGAGAGCGTGGAACTCACCTCCATCGCGCGCCGGCGCGACCAGATCGGTCACCTGGCGCGCAGCCTGATCCGCATGGAGGACGCCATCGAGGCCAGACTGAACGAGCTTTCCACTCTGCTGGAAACCAGCGCCGCGGTGGTCTCCACGCTGGATTCAAAAACCGTGCTCAACCGCATCCTCGAACAGGTAGAGCGGCTGCTGGACGTGCGCATGAGCGCCATCATCGGGTTGGATGAACGCCACCGGGTCTTCCGTGCCCAGGCCAGCCGCGGCCTATCGCGCAATTACGTGGAACAAATCGCCATCCCCCCCACCGAGCCGCACTCCGTCTCACTGCGAGCCCTGCGCAGCGGGGAACCGATTCAGATCAGCGATACGGAAACCAATCCCAGCTTCAAAGCCAACCGGCCACGCGCTCGCGCCGAGGGGTATCGCTCTGTGCTCGCCCTGCCGCTGAACACCAATTACGCGCCGCCCTCGGTGCTGATCGTCTTCCGCCCTGAACCCCACGTCTTCAACGAGCAGGAGATCTCCCTGCTGCGCAACTTCGCCAACCACGCGGCCATGGCTATCGAGAACGCCGCCCTTTACGCCCGCAGCGATATGCGCCTGCAGGAACAAACCCGCCGCCTGGAAGCGCTGATTCAATCCCTCAACGACGCCATCATCCTCGAAGACCCCGATAAACGCGTGATCTACGCCAACCGGCGCGTTGAGGCGCTCACCGGCCTGAGCGCCGATGAAATCATCGGCGCGCCCATTAAAACCATCTTCGAGCGCCTGGCGGCAAAATCCAGCCATCCAGCAGAAACCCTGAAAAAACTCGCCGGGCTGGTCACACATCCCGAGGTGGACGCGCACACCAGCCACAGCCCAAACCCGGAGATCGCCTTGCTGCACGAGAGCCGCAACCTGTGGCTGCGGCTGTACACTTTCACGGTTACCGACGCACACAACGTCCCCATCGGGCGGGGGCAACTGCTGCAAGATATCACCGCCGACCGCGAGCTGGATCATATGAAATCCAACCTGATCTCCACGGTCTCCCATGAACTGCGCACGCCGCTTGCTTCCATCAAAGGGTATGCCACAACCCTGCTGGCGGAGGACGTGAAATGGGATCCAGTCGCCCAACGCGAGTTCATCGCCATCATCTCCCGCGAGGCCGATCGCCTCTCCACGCTGGTCAACGACCTGCTGGATCTCTCCCGCATTGACGCCGGCAGCCTGAAAGTCCGCCGCGTGCAGTGCGACCTGAAAGAACTGATTCACAACGCCATCCAGCGCACCGACCCTCCGCCCGGCGATCGGGTGCAGGTGCAGGTGCCCGCCGACCTGCCGCTCATCGCGGTGGACCGCCGCCGGGTGGAGGTTGTGCTGCGCAACCTGATCGAGAACGCGGTCAAATACGCCGGTGAGACCTCCCCCATCTATATCCTGGCGGATTACGACGACGAAAACGTGATCGTCCGCGTGGCCGATGAAGGCCCCGGCATCCCCGCCGAGGAAAGCGAGCAAATCTTCGAGAGCTTTTACCGCGTGGATAACCGCCTGGCACGCACCGCCTCCGGCGCCGGGCTGGGGCTGGCGATTTGCAAAGGTTTCATCCAGGCACACGGCGGTGAGATCTGGCTGGAAGAGCGTCAGCGCGGGGCGTGCTTTGCCTTCTCCCTGCCGCGCCATCCCAGCGGCGATGAAACCGAGGAAGGATAACGGACATGAACAATCCACTGGTGTTGGTCGTTGACGACGAAAAACCCTTGCGCGATTTTGTCCGCCGCAACCTGGAAGTGCGTGGCTTCTCGGTGGTCACCGCCGCCAATGGACTGGAGGCGCTGGCGGTTTTCAACACCCAAAACGTTGACCTGGTCATCCTCGATATGATGATGCCACGCATGGATGGGTTGGAAACCACGCGCCGCATCCGCCAGCATTCCACCGTGCCGATCATCATCCTCACCGCGCTGGATGAGGAGCGGGATAAAATCCGCGCTTTCGACCTGGGCGCGGACGACTATTTGACCAAGCCCTTTGGCGTGGGCGAGCTGCTGGCGAGGGTGAAGGCGGTGCTGCGGCGGGCGCGCTGGTCGGAGACGCCCGTGCGCCAGGGGCAGCTCATCCACGGGGATATCGTCGTCAACCTGGAGCGCCACGAAGTGCGCGTGCGCGGCACCCCCGTCAGCCTGACGCCGACCGAGTTCAGCCTGCTAGTTTACCTGATGGAACACGCCGGGAAGGTGCTGCCTCACCAGGCGATCCTCAAGAACGTATGGGGGCCGGAATACGGAGAAGAGACCGAATATCTACGCGTCTATGTGGGGCATCTGCGCCAGAAGATCGAGGTCAACCCCTCCAAGCCACAGTGCATCCTGACCGAGCGCGGTGTTGGATACCGCTTTGAGCCACCAAAGCCCTCAACCGCAAAAAACGAAACCACCACCTCTAAAACCTCTCGCAGGCTATAGAAAACGCTAAACGACGCAACCTCGCTGGTGCTCTGCCTGCTGTTTACCTGCCCAGGCCCCGATTGTGCCTGCGGGAGGTTTCCAAAAAGCCCTGCCCACTTTTTATTTTCTTTTTAGAATACACAGCTTATTTTTATTCAATTTTTGTGCGCTCACCCTACAATGAGTTACAACAAACCAATCTGTGTGAGCCGCGAATCTTTGGCGCGCTTGTTCGCGACAATAATCTTCATCCGGTGCGCGAGTAAGGAGGTGACCCGGCAATTTCGCACCATTTTCACATCCAGTGTCCACATCCATATTCTTTCATCCCCCAGAACCACCTTGTAAGGAGGACCAAATGAAGCGCAAATTTTATTTGATGATCCTGCTACTACTGGCGGCGACGCTTGTGCTGGCCGCCTGCAAGCCCGCGCCTGCCGCCGAGGAGCAGGCCCCTGCAGAAGAGCAGGCCCCCGCGGAGGAAATGCCCGCCGCTGCCGAGGAAGTCACGCTGACGATCGGTTTCACCTCCTCGATCACCGGCAAGTATGAAACATCCTCAGGCCGTCAGGTGCGCGGCTTCAACCTGTGGATGGAGCAAATCAACGACGCCGGCGGCATCACCCTGAGTGATGGTACGGTGGTCAAGTTCGCCGCTGTCTCCTATGACGATGAAAGCTCCACCGAGCGCGTGCAGGAACTCTACACCCGCCTGGCGACGGAAGACAACGCCGACCTGATGATCAGCCCCTACTCCTCCGGCCTGACCGCCGCTGCCGCGGTGATCGCCGAGCAGAACGGCAAAGTGATGATCACCACCGGCGCGGCTTCCGACAAGACTTACAAGCAGGGCTACACCCAGGTCTTCCAGATCTACACCCCGGCGAGCCGCTACCTCACCGGCGCGGTGGATCTGCTCGCCAGCCTCGACCCCGATGTCTCCAAGATCGCCTTCGTGTATGAAGACGCCAAATTCGCCACCAGCGTGGTCGAGGCCGCCAAGGCTTACGCCGAGGAGATGGGCTACGACGTTGTGCTGTTCGAAGCCTACTCCGGCGACACTGCCGACTTCGGCCCCTTCATCAACAAGATCGTAGATTCCGGCGCAGAGGTGGTACTGGGCGGCGGTCACTTCCAGGACGGCAGCACATTTGCCCGCCAGCTCTCTGAGAAGGGCGTGGCGCTCAAGATGATGACCCTGCTGGTTGCGCCTCCGGAGCCAGACTTCGCCGAACTGGGCGACGCCGCGGTCGGCGTCATCGGCCCCAGCCAGTGGGAACCGCTGGCAGCCTACACCCCCGAAGCGGCCTCGGCTGCCGGGCTGGAATGGTTCGGCAATTCCTCGAATGACTTCGTCTCCGCCTATCAGGCCGCCTATGATGGCGAGGAGCCTTCCTACCACTCCGCCGGTGGTTACGCTGCCGGCCTGGTTCTGCAAAAGGCCATCGAAGACGCCGATTCCACCGATCCTGGGGCCATCAAGGCCGCGCTGGAGGCGATGGACATCCTAACCTTCTTCGGCCACATCAAGTTCGACACCAGCGAGGAGAACCACGGCTTGCAAATCGGTCACTCCATGGTGTACATCCAGTGGCAAAAGGATGCCGATGGCAACCTGGTCAAGCAGGTTGTTTGGCCAGCGGAAGGCGCTACAGCCGAAGCCCTTTACCCGCTCCCCTAACACACCCACCTGACCAAAAGAGCTACCCGTAGGCGAGCGACCTCCCTACGGGTAGCTTGTTGCCTCGCAAGCTTCAGGAGTATCGCTATGGATTTTCTACTCGCCTCTCTCAGCGACGGCCTGCTGATCGGCTTTGTGTACGGCGTCGCTGCCATGGGGCTTAGTTTGATCTTCGGCGTCATGGACGTCATCAATCTGTCCCATGGCCCGATCATCGCCCTGGGGATGTTCGGCATGTACCTGCTGTTCACAGGTTTAGGCCTGAACCCCTACATCGCCCTGATCCTGGTCGCGGCTGCCGGCCTGCTCCTCGGCGCGGTCGTCTATTTCATCGCCGTGCAGCGCGTGATTGACGCGCCGCACCTCTCCAGCCTGTTGGCGACTTATTCCGTCAACATGATTATCATCGGGCTGGGGACAGCCTACTTTGGCACCGCGCCCTATAACATTGACTTCAACCTCGGCCGCTTCACGCTGGGGCCAATCACCCTCATCAACACGCGCGTGATCGGCGCGGGAGTCGCCATCCTGGTCGCCGGGCTGCTATACCTGTTCCTCTACCGCACCCGCCCGGGGCGCTACGTGCGCGCCGTCTCGATGAACCGTATGGCCGCCGAAGCGATGGGCGTGGCTTCGCAGCAAATTCTGGCGCTGAGCTTTGGCCTCGGAACCATGCTGGCCGCTATGGCGGGCGGGCTGATCGCCACCTTTTTCCCCTTCACTCTGTTGGCTGGAGGGACATATGAGCTTAAGAGCTTCGTCATCGTGGTGCTGGGCGGCCTGGGAAACCCAGTCGGTGCGCTGGTCGGCGGGTTGATCCTCGGCCTGATCGAAGGCATCATCCCCACCATGATGGAAACCAGTTGGGTCCCGGTAGTTGAATACACCCTGTTTGTCGTCATGCTTCGCCTGATGCCAAACGGGATATTCGGAGCGAAATCATGAAAAAGCGGCAGGATTACCTCGGCCTGACGATTGCCCTGCTGGTGGTGCTTGGTCTGAGCCTCTGGCCAGTGATCAGCGGGAAACCGGCTGACCGCGAGGTGGCCTTCACGCTGTTGAAAGCCGTCGTGCTGGCATCCAGCTTGAACATCATCCTGGGATATACCGGCTACGTCAGCTTCGGGCACATCGTCTTCTTTGGAATCGGGGGCTACAGCGGATTCTACCTGATGAGCGAGCAGGGATGGTCATTGTGGCCTTCCATGCTGGCTGGCGGCCTGATGGCGGGCCTGATTGCCTATTTGCTGGGAGAGGCCATCCTCCAATTACGCGGCCCCTACTTCGCCCTGGCGACCATTGGCGTCAACCAGGCGATACTGGCGCTGGTCACCAACCTGGATTTCCTCGGCGGCTCCGTGGGAATGACGTTGAACTTCAAAGTGTATAAAGATTACGGCGGCGGCGCCCAGGCATTGCAGATGGCATTCTACGTGATGGCCGCTCTCACCATGGCAACTGTGGTCGTCAGCTACCTGGTGCGCACCTCCAAATTTGGGCTGGGTCTGCTGGCTATCCGCGAGGACGAGGACGCTGCCGAAGTGATGGGCGTGGTCGCCCCACGCGTTAAGACCTGGGCCTACGTGCTTTCGGCGGTATTCCCCGGCCTGATCGGCGTGCTCTTCTTCTTCAAAAACGGCAACATCGAACCCGGTCATGCCTTCCCGCTGCACACCTCGATTGAGTCCATCGTCATGGTGATGCTGGGAGGCCAGGGGACGGTGCTGGGGCCGATCCTCGGCGCGGCCGGTTACCAGCGCATGCGCGGCTACCTGGTCACCAGCCCGATCTTTAAGAACATCCAGCTCTCGGTGGCAGGCGTGCTGTTGCTGGTGATCGTGCTCTTCATCCCCGCCGGCGCGATCGGCTGGGTACGCAACCGCTTCCCCAAAACACGGAGGGTATTGCAATGACCATGCTGTTGCAGGTAGAGGGCGTCGAAAAAACTTTTGGCGGCCTGACGGCCCTTTCTGATATCACCTTCGACCTGGCCGAAGGTCAGATCCTCGGCTTGATCGGCCCGAACGGCGCGGGGAAGACCACACTCTTCAACGTCATCAGCGGGGTCTACACACCGGATAGCGGACGAGTGTTCTTCCGCGGCAAAGAGGTCACCGGCGCAAAAACCTACGAGATGGCCCACATGGGCATGGCGCGCACGCACCAGATCGTCAAACCGCTCAACGAGTTGAGCGTGCTGGAAAACGTGACTGTGGGCGCCTGCTTTGGGCAGCACAACCACAGCCTGCGCGAGGCAACCGAGATCGCTATGGAAGCGCTAGAATTCATCGGCCTGGCCGACCGCGCTGACCAGCTCGCCGGAAGCCTGAACGTGGCACAGAAAAAGCGCCTTGAACTGGGACGCGCTCTAGCGGCGCAGCCGGTCCTGTTGTTACTGGATGAAGTCCTTGCCGGGCTTAACCTATCCGAAATCGCCGCCATGGTGGAAACCGTGCGCGCCATCCGCGAGCGAGGCATCACCATCATCATGATCGAGCACGTGATGGACGCGGTGATGAACGTCTCCGACCGCATGATCGTGCTCGATTTCGGCCAGCAAATCGCTGAAGGCACCCCTGCCGAGATCCAGAACGATCCTAAAGTGATCGAGGCGTACCTGGGCGACCCCAAGATGGCCGAGCGGCTGCTGGCCGAGATGTAGGAGCGAGGTGAGAAGAAATGAGTATCCTTGAAGTCCAATCTGTGACCTCTGGTTACGGCGATGTGCAAATCCTCTGGGGGACAGATCTCTCCCTGGAAGAAGGCAAGCTGACCTCGCTGGTTGGCGCCAACGGCGCGGGGAAAACCACGCTCTTGCGCACCATCATGGGGCTGCTCAAACCGCAAAGCGGCAGCGTCTACTTCCAGGGGGAAAATGTCAGCAAGCTCTCGGCGCACGAAAAAGCCGCCATGGGGCTGATCCTCGTCCCCGAAGGGCGTCAGCTCTTCACCGAGATGAGCGTGGAAGAGAACCTGGAGATGGGGGCCTCGCCGGTGCGCGCCCGCCCTCACTTCGACAAGAACCTGAAGCTGGTTTTCGAGATGTTCCCCCGCCTGGAAGAACGGCGCAAACAAAAAGCAGGCACGCTCAGCGGCGGCGAACAACAGATGCTCGCCGTCGCCCGCGGCATCATGGCCGAGCCAATCGTCCTGATGATTGACGAACTCTCCCTCGGCCTGGCTCCGGTGCTGGTGCTCGATCTCTTTGAGAGCCTGGGCAAGCTCAAACACGCCGGGATCACCATCCTGCTGGTGGAGCAAAACGTGCAGATGGCGCTGGCGATCAGTGATTACGGCTTTGTCCTCGCCCACGGGAGGACCGAGCTGCACGGCCCGGCGCGCGAGCTGGCGCAAAACGAGCACGTCCGCTCCGCTTACCTGGGAGGCTGATCGCAGGATGAAGAACACCCCGTGCTTGAGAAAAATATCACTAGCCGACAACGCTCTATCGGGTATACTTAGGGCAGGACAGTGAAACCCGAACCGAAGGAGAGCGAATTATGTTAGTTGGCGAACGAATGTCACACCCGGTTATCACCATCCCGCCAGACATGCCGATCACCGAAGCGGTCAACCTGATGCGGCGGGAACACATTCGCCGCACGCCGGTCGTCGAGGGTGGCAAACTGGTGGGGATCGTCTCCGATAAAGACCTGTTGAACGCCTCTCCCTCTCCAGCGACCTCGCTCAGCATCTGGGAGATGAACTACCTGCTGAGCAAGATCAAGGTCGAGGACGTGATGACCCGCGAGGTGCTCACCATCACCGCGGATACGCCGATCGAGGAGGCCGCCCGCATCATGGCCGACAACAAAATCGGCGGCCTACCCGTGCTGACCGACGATCGCGTCGTCGGCATCATCACCGAAACCGATCTGTTCAAGCTCTTCCTGGAGCTGATGGGGGCGCGCGAATCCGGCATCCGTGTCACCGCCCTGCTGCGCGATAAAGTCGGCGTTCTGGCCCGCCTGGCGCAGGCCGTGGCCGATCTGGGCGGCAACTTCGTGGCCTTCAACCAGACCGCCGGCGACGATCCCAGCAACCGCGAGGTCACCTTCAAGGTGGCAGGCGTGGATGACCCGAAGAAACTCAGCGCAGCCATCGAGCCGCTGGTGGAGAGCATCAAAGATATTCGCAAGAGCAGCGTCTGATCCTTTCTGTGGTGGTTGGATTACAGCGTGCTTGATGTAGCGCAAGGGAAGCCTTGCGCTACATCGTTTAAAGTAGTCCGTTTTTTTTGAAAAGCCGGACTTCTCTCACGAGACGGGGCGACGGCCGGGTCGGGTATAATTCGGCTATGACCATCTCCATCATCGCCCTCGACCTGGAAACAACCGGCCTCAACCCCGAAGCCGACCGCATCATCGAAATCGGCGCGGTGCGCTTTCGCGGCGACCGCATCGAAGACGAATTCCAAACGCTGATCAACCCCGGTCAGCGCGTCCCCCCGTTCATCACCCGCCTGACCGGCATCACCGATTCCATGTTGCGCGGGGCGCCCTCCATCCAGGAGGTGCTGCCCGAGTTGGTGGATTTTATCGGCGACGCGCCGGTGCTGGGGCACAATGTCGGCTTTGACCTCGGCTTCTTACAGCGCTACGGCGCGCTGCGCGACAACGACCCCCTGGACACCTACGAAATGGCCGCCGTGCTGATCCCCAACGCCGGGCGCTACTCGCTCGGCGCGCTGGGCCAGGCGCTGGGGATTCCCCTCCCAGCCACACACCGCGCCCTGGACGACGCCCGCGTCACGCACCGGGTTTACACGCGCCTGTTCGATTTCGCCCTCCAGCTCCCCATCGAGGTGCTGGCTGAAATCGTCCGCCTGGGGGATAACATGCCCGACTGGAAAGGCTACGGCTTGTTCTTCGACGCCTTGCGGGCACGCGCTGGCGAGGTCGCCCCGCGCGGGCGCAAGAACTTCCTCGCCCCCTGGCTGGCGGCGCAAATCGGCGAGGAAATCCCGCCCCTGGAGCCGCTCGAACCGCCGCTGCCCCTGGATCCCGAAGAGGTCGCCAGCATCCTGGAATACGGCGGTGCGTTCGCGCGCTACTTTGAGCACTTTGAGCACCGCCCTGAACAGGTGGAGATGCTGCGCGCCGTCACCCGCGCCCTCTCGGAAGGGCGTCACCTGATGGTCGAGGCCGGAACCGGCGTGGGCAAATCCTTCGCCTATCTGATTCCCGCGGCGCTCTGGGCGTTGCAAAACGGCGAGCGCGTGGTGATCTCCACCAACACCATCAACCTGCAGGATCAGCTCATCAACAAAGATATCCCCGACCTACAGGCCGCGCTGGAAATTGATCTGTACGCCACCGTGCTCAAGGGTCGCAACAATTACCTGTGCCCGCGCCGACTGGAAAGCCTGCGCCGCCGCATGCCCGAAACCGCGGAAGAGATGCGCATGCTCGCCAAGGCGCTGGTGTGGCTGGCGCAGGGGGGCAGCGGCGATCGCGCCGAACTGAACATCAACGGCCCGGCGGAGCGCGAGGTCTGGTCGCGCCTCTCCGCCGCCGATGACGGCTGCACCGCCGAAAACTGCATCAAATACACCGGCGGCGCCTGCCCGTTCTACCGCGCCCGTCAGGCCGCCCAAAACGCCCACCTGATTATCGTCAACCACGCCCTGCTGCTCGCCGACGTCGCCACCGGCAGCCGCGTGCTGCCTGATTACAAGTACGTCATCATTGACGAGGGACACCACCTGGAAAGCGCCACCACCAACGCCCTCAGCTTCCGCGCCACGCAGATGGACTTCATCCGCCTGGCGCGCGAGATCGGCAGTCACCGCGCCTCATCCAGCATGCCCGGCGGGGTGCTGGGACGCCTGCTCGATCAACTCCACGACAGCGTCTCACCCAGCGAATACGCCGCCTTCAACCAGCTCGCCGAAAGGGCCACCGACCACGCCTTTCAGATGGAAAGCCTGGCGCGTCAGTTCTTCGAAACCATCGCCAACTTCCTCTTTGAGCAGCGCGACGGCCAAGAGATCGGCCCCTACACCCAGCAGGTGCGCATCCTCCCCGCCACCCGCACCCTGCCCGCCTGGCTGGATGTCGAAATTGCCTGGGAAGAGACCAACAAGCTCATCCGCATCCTGCTCGACGAGCTGGAACAGATCGCCCAGGCCATGGCCGACCTCGCCCAGAGCGGCTACGGCGACATCGAAGCGCTGGAATCGCTGTACTACGAGGTCACAAACTTATACAAACGCCAGCGCGAACTACTGGAAAACATCGAGGCGCTGATCTTCGAGCCGCAGGCCGACCGCATCTATTGGGCGGAGGTGCGCCCCGGCGGGCGCGGGCTGACCTTGCAGGCCGCGCTGCTGCACGTCGGCCCGCTGGTGCAGCAGCACATCTGGCATGAGAAAGAGGCCGCCATCATCACCTCGGCCACGCTGACCGCCGCCGGGGAGTTCGATTACATCCGTAACCGCCTCTACGCCGAAGACGCCGACGAACTCGCCCTCGGCTCCCCCTTCGATTACGAGAACGCCGCGCTGCTCTACATCCCCGATAACATCCCGGAGCCGGGCGACCGCAACGGTCATCAGCGCGCCACCGAGCAGGCCCTGATCCACCTCTGCCGGGCGACCGGCGGGCGCACGCTGGCCCTGTTCACCTCCTACGCCCAGCTCCAGCGGACCTCGCAGGCCATCGCCCCCATCCTGGCCGAGGAGGGCATCATCGTCTACGAGCAGGGGGAGGGCGCTTCGGCGCATTCGCTACTGGAGACCTTCCGCGACGCCGAACGCGCCGTGCTGCTGGGGACGCGCGCCTTCTGGGAAGGGGTGGACATTCCCGGGGAGGACCTCTCCGTGCTGGTGATCGTCAAACTCCCCTTCGCCGTTCCCTCCGACCCGATTGTAGCGGCGCGCGCCGAGACCTTTGAGCAGCCCTTCTACCAGTACACCATCCCCGAGGCCATCCTGGACTTCCGCCAGGGGTTTGGCCGCCTGATTCGCACCGAGACCGACCGCGGCGTGGCTGTGATCCTCGATCGGCGCGTGCTCACCAAGACTTATGGGCGCGCCTTCCTGGATTCGCTGCCTCCTTGTACGGTGCGCGTCGGCCCGCTGCAAAACCTGCCTGATGAAGCCGTCCGTTGGTTGAATCTGTGAAACGCACGAACACGCTCCTCACCCTTTTGCTGTTGATCGCCGCCGCGCTGGGGAACATCCTCCCGGCAGCAGCCCAAACGCCGCCCCTGCCCGCGGATATCGGCGATCTCTCCCTCTCCGCCGACGGGCGCTTTCTGGCGTTCCTCTCGGCTACGGATGAGCTGGTGGAAGGCGACACCAACGGCCTAAGCGACGCCTTCGTGTTCGACCGCTTAACAGGGACGCTTGAGCGCGTTTCCATCTCCACCACCGGCGAACAGAGTGACGCGCCCATCGAAAGCCCGCGCATCTCCGCCAATGGGCGCTTCGTCGCCTTCCTCTCCACCGCCACCACCCTGGTCCCCAATGGCACCGCGCCGGAAACCCCCGTGCGCCAGGTGTACATCCACGACCGCCTGACCGGCCTGACCGAGCGCATCTCGGTGAACGAGCGCGGCGAGCCAGGGAACGCCGATTCCAGCGGCGTGAGCATCTCCGCCGACGGGCGCTACGTAGCCTTCCAGTCGCTGGCCGACAACCTGGTGCGCGGCGACACCAACCAGGTCGCCGACGTGTTCATCCGCGACCGGTTAACCCAGCATACCATCCGCGTCTCGATGAGCAGCCGCGGAGCGGAGGGCAACGCCCCCTCGGGGGAGCAATTCACCCTCAGCGGCGACGGGCGCATCGTCGCCTACACCTCGCAGGCGGCCACCCTGGCCATCAGCTTTGACGCCGTCCCGCGTATCTACCGCTACCAGCGCGTCCTGGCGCAGACTTCTTACCACAACCTGCCGGTGGACGACAGGAAGCGGGAGGTGCTCCAGCTCGCCCTCTCGCACAGCGGCGGCGTCCTCGCCGCGCTCACGCTGGCCGATGCCAGCGATTACGAAGTGCTGCTCTTCTCCCCGGATGCCAACCTCCCCACCACGTTGACCACTTTTCCGCGCCCGGCCGATCAACGCGCTGCCCCGGCAATCGCCCTCAGCGCCGATGGACAAACGCTGCTGCTACTCACCCCGCAAGGGGAAGTACGGCGGTACGACCTGGCCGCCGAGGCGCAATCCACCCTGCTGAGGGAAACCGCGCAGGAAATCGCCCTCGCTCCAGGCGAAGATGTGATCGCTTATCTTCCAGAGCAAGGCGAAGAATCTCTCGCGTTCTACCAGGCCGCGGACGCCCAACTTGGTTTTACCCTCAGCGGCCGCGTCGCCGACCCCACGGGGCAGCCGCTGGCGTTGGTGACCATCCGGCGCGCCAACGGCGAAAGCACCCGCACCGATCAGCACGGCTATTTCTTCTTCAGCGGCGTCCCTGCCGGGGAGGAGAGGCTTATACCTGAGAAAGAAGGATTCACCTTCGAGCCAGAATCCCTCACCTTCACCGTGGAGGGCGATCAGCAGAGTCTGGATTTCACCGTCCGCCACGAAAAAGTCCTCGAAGAAGCTCGCGCCGACCTGGGAATGCCCTACAGCTTCGACCGCGGCGAGAGCGGTCCTTTCCACGGGTACACCGCCGGATACTGCACCGACCTGGTGCTGGACGCCTACACCTTCGGCGCGGAATACAACATTCAGTTCGCCCTGGAGCAGGATTACCGCGCCCACCCCGAACACGTCTACCGCTGGCGCGATGCCCGCGACGCCTTTGATATGTGGCGCTACCTGAGCTACTCCGGTCAGATGCTACCTCACGCTGCGCCCTACCAGCCCGGCGACATCGTCTTCTTCGACTGGAGCGAGGACGGCGAAATTGACCACGTGGCGGTGATCTCGGAGGTCACCGCGGAGAACCGCCCCAAGAAGATGTACGACGCCACCGGCGTGATTGACAGCAACCCCAGCGGCCTGGCCGCCGAACTGCCCTGGGAGGCCTTCCACGAGCGCACCGTGCGCGGCCACGCCCGCTGGTCGGGCGCGTTTGAGCCGGTCATCCCGCAAATGCCCGGCGGGACATTTTTGCAGATCGCCGTTGGATCGTCCGGGCTGCGTGCGCAACTGATTGGCCCGCAAGAGCAGGTACTCTCCCAAAGCGAGCGTGCGCTGCCCGGCGGTGTGTTCTTCGACCTTGGCTGGGAGCAAAGTCTCAGCCTGTCTGAACCGCTAGCGGTCGGTGAAGCTTTCACACTGGAGATTCACAACCCCTCCGCCGAAGCCGTCCCTTTCGTCTTACTGGCGCAGACCACGCAAGACGGCCTGGTAGTCGCTCGTGTGGAGCACCGTGGCGAACTCGCCCCCGGCGAGACATTCAGCCTCCCGCTGACGCTGGCTCTCGATGAGGAAGGCCGCCTGAGCCTGACCGCGCCCACGCTGACACCGCCTTAAGCCCCGCCGGTTCAACCACGGAGAAAATATCTCACCGCGAAGACGCAAAGGACGCCAAGTTTTCCTTGTTTTTCTTTCCCCTTCGCGGGCTTGGCGTCTTCGCGGTTCAAACCTACCGTAACTTTGCCAGGCCTCCGCACCAATGCGCATCACCCTGCTGACCAGCTCCTACCCTCGGTTCCCCGGCGACGGCACGGCTCCCTTCGTGCGCTCGATCGCCGAGGCCTTGCAGCGCGTCGGCCACGCCGTCGAAGTCGTCGCGCCGGATGACCCCGCCGTCCTGCCCGATGACCGCCC
>CAZZFZ010000011.1:12343-34323 GCA_964653835.1 uncultured Anaerolineales bacterium | reverse complement strand
CCCACTCGGCACTGAACGCGCTGACATATCGGCGTCGCCTGGCGCTTGTGCTGCAAGAGCCGTTGTTGATCCGTGCTTCGGTGGCGGAGAACGTCGCCCTGGGGATGCGTTACCACGGCCTGCCGCGCGCCGAGGTCGCCGACCGCGCCGATGTCTGGATGAAGCGCCTGGGGATTCGTCACCTGGCCGCGCGCCGCGCCGACCGCCTCTCTGGGGGCGAGGCGCAGCGCGTCAGCCTGGCGCGGGCTTTCGCCCTGGAACCGGAGTTGTTGCTGCTCGATGAGCCGTTCAGCGCCCTCGATGCGCCAACACGCTACGCGCTGCTGGCGGATTTCGCCGCCCTGGTGGATGAGTCCGCTTTGACGGTGATCCTGGTGACGCACGACCTGGACGAAGCGCGCTTCCTCGCCGACGAGGTGGCGGTGTTGATTGATGGGAAGCTCCGTCAGGTGGCGGAACCGGAGGTGATTTTTGAGCGTCCCTCCAGCCTGGATGTGGCCGCCTTTGTCGGGATGGAGAACCTGCTGCCGGGGCGGGTAGTCGCCCGGCGCGGCGAGCGGGTTGACGTCCGACTGGAGGTGGGGGGAGCGCAGTTGCAGGCCAGGGGCGCGGTCGCGCCTGGCGAGTTGGTGTGGGTGGGAATCCGTCCGGAGTATGTCCGGCTGACCGCCTCTGAGGGAGAAGAGAACGCTCTGCGCGGAGTCGTGCGCCAGGCGATGGCTCAGGGGGCTATGCTGCGGGTTTCCCTTCAGGGCGTTGTTTCCCTTGTCGCCCTCATCCCGCTGGCGCAGGCGCGCGCCCTGGGGGTCCGTCCCGGTCTGGAATTGGCGGCCTGTCTGCCCCCTGAGGCCATCTGTCTTTTACCGCGTTCGGACTAATCGTCCTGGGGTGGGGGAGGGGCGGCGGCTTCGGTCTGCGCTGCCAGGCGCGCCAGCTTCTGGCTGAGTTCGCGCCATTGGATTTTGGAAACCCCCAGTTTCTGGCGGATTTTCTCTGGTTCCATCCCCGCCTGCCAGTCGGTCAGCGCGCAGGTCCAGCGACACATGGAAAACGAAAGGTGTTTCTCCAGCCCAGCCTCGTTGCTCAGGTCTTCGAGCAGGTATTCCAACCGGCGCTGCGACCAGGGGAAGAGCTTTTTATCCAGGGTGTACTGGCGGGCGTATTCGTGATAAGCGGCCACCCATTCCTCGGGCAGGGCGATTTTGCGCTCTTTGTAGCGGTGGGCGGGACTGGGGTAGCGCACAAAGAGCAGCGGGCCCGCGGGCGAATCCAGTTGCACGTGATTGGGCGAGAGGTTGAGGCACTCGCTCTTTTTGATGCCCGTGGCGAGCAACAATTTGAGCAGCACGTAGTAGCGGGTGTCGGGTTTTTCGGCGCGCCGGTGGGCCTCAGCGACTTGAAGCACAGCTTCGACCTCGGCGGGGGTGAGCACCTCTGGTAGCGGGCTGCGGACGGTTTTCTGAACTACGGCCTCGGCCGGGTCAATCAGCAGCACGCCCTTGCTGTGCAGCCAGCGGAAGAAAGCTTTGAGCGAGGTGATGCGGCGGGCGAGGGTTTTTGGGCTACACGGCACGCCGCGCTCGTGCTGCATCCATTGGAGGAAGTTGTTCAGGTCGTTGGTGCTGATCTCACCGAGGGTGCGGTCGGGAGGCAGGTAACTGGTCAGCAGGCGCAAATCGCCGAGGAAGGCTTTGACGGTGTGGGGGGAGCTCCCCTGATCCTCGAGGAAGATGCGCCAGGCGTTGATAGCCTGGGCGAGTGTGGTTTGTGCGGTGATGTGCGCGGGTGCGGGCGTTGTCATGGTGAACTCCTGGTAAAATTTCGCATAGTCATTATATAAACCAGTTATACCAAACAAAACCTACCCTGTAAACCCCCAACCTGCAACAACACAGATATAATGAAAACGTGAAACTGGTCATCAATATCAACTGCTATAACGAAGCGCAAACCCTACCCAACGTACTGCGCGAGCTGCCACGCTCCCTGCCAGGCATCTCTATGATCGAGGTTCAGGTTGTGGACGACGGCTCCACGGATGGCACCGCCGCGGTGGCGCTGGGGCAGGGGGCGATTGTGCTGCAGCATACTCACAACCGCGGCCTGGGGGCGGCGTTTCGCACCGGGGTGAACGCGGCCCTGGCGCGCGGCGCGGATATCCTGGTCAACACCGATGGGGATGGGCAGTACCCCGCGGAGCAGATCGCCGCGTTGATCGCCCCCATCCTGGCGGGGGAGGCCGACCTGGTGATCGGCGACCGCAAACCCTGGATGGTGGAGCACTTCAGCCCTGTCAAGCGGGCTTTGCAATGGCTTGGGAGTCACAGCGTGCGCCGCCTGATCGGGACACCAGTTCAAGATGTGGTATCCGGTTTCCGCGCCTATTCCGCCGAGGCCATGCTGCGCCTCAACCCCCTGATGGATTTCTCCTACGTGCTCGACACCCTGGCGCAGGCCGTCCACCAGGGGTTGCGCGTGACCTCGGTACCCATCCGCGTGCGACCAACGACGCGCCCCTCGCGTCTCTACCGCAGCCTGGGGGGATACCTGTTGCGCTCGGGCCGTGACGTCTTCTGGGTGCATCTGCTCTACGCGCCGGGAAAGACGGCCTTGCAAATGGCCTTCCTTTGGGCGTTTGTGGGGGGCGCGCTGGCGGCTGTTTTTCTGAGAGGAAACGGCGGTTTGCTCTTTGCTGCGGCCTCAGGGGTGGGCGGAGCAATTGCGGCGCTCGCGTTGCGGACGTTCTTCGTCCATCGCAGTCAGGACAAACTGGACAGGCGCAGCTATGCAAAGCGCCGCGCAGAATGGCTTGCGGCGCGATCTTGCCTTCAGGAAGTGGAGTTTTCCTCGAAAATCCCGTAGTAGCCGCGATCCAGCTCGTCGTCCGCCAGGTGGGCGTAGCGCTGCGTCACCGCGATACTCTTATGCCGCGCCAGCGCCTGCGCCAATTTGAGATTCCCCGATGCTCGCAACACGGTTGTCACAAAATAATGACGGAATGAGTGCGGGGTGATCGTTCCGCTTGCTCTGTCTCCCAGCGCCTCCTTCACACGCTGGCGGACGATGTTGCGCCCCGTGGTGGTGGTGATGGGGAGCACTTTTTTGCCCGCGCCTTTGTCGTGCCGGGCAAAGAGGGGCAGGGAGGTCAGCGCGCGGCCCGAAGCGCCGTCCAGCGATGCCCGCGCGTTGATGTACTCTCTCAGAGCGGTCAGGCAGCGCGAGGAAAAGCGCACCACGTCCTCACGGTTACCTTTGCCGATTATCAGGGCTCTACCCTCGTTCCAGTCCAGGTCGCCGCGGCGCAACCCACAGGCCTCGTGGACGCGCAAACCGGTATCCGCCAGGGTGAGCAAAAAGGCGCGGTCGCGCAGGTTCCTCAGGCGCTCCTTCTCGTCCTCTGCGGGCTGATTTATTAGATTTAATGCGTATAGTAATACATTCTCAATGTCTTCGCGAGGGAACTGCGGCAGGCGCTGGCCAGGGCGGCGGGCACGTTGCCGCACCAAAAGGCTCAAACGGGGCAGGTTGATCACCGCCAGCTTTTCAGCAGCCAGGTAAGCGAAAAAACCGCTGACCGCTGTCAGGTAGAGGCGCTCGGTCGCTGGGGCGTTATCGCGAAGCGCCTGAATCAGCCAGACGATGGCGTCTTCAGTGAGGGCATTAACCGGCGTTTCTTCCGGGGGAAAGCCTTTCTTTTCCAGCACGCGGGCGAAAATCCCCATCGCGTTGGCATAGGCGCGCGCTGTGTTCTCGCTGCGCGCCTGTTGCACGCTATTCAGGTAAGCTGCCATAGCCTGAGAAATGGTGGTGGAAGAGGGATTCATGTTTTATCCTTTTACTTACGATAATGTAACTTATCGAAAGCAAAAGGATTTTATCGGCAAAGCGCTCCCCTGTCAAGGGCCTTGGTGGTCGATAGTCCAAATGGTCTGGTAGTCTTATTGGTTTGACGGTCTGATTGGTCTGGGCGTTGGGTGAATTTGTATCGGAGGTTTGACGCTGACATTGGCCAAATACACTCCCTCCTCCCCTACACTCACCCCTCCCCCTTGGGAAACCGAATCAGAAGAAAATACGGCTAATCAGACCGTTCAGACCGTTAGGCAAGCAAGACCGTGCTATAATTAGAACATATGAGCGACTTCGCCTTATTCACCTCCCTCACCCGCCAGATGACGTTAGAGCCTTCCGGTGGCATGGACTGCCCCGACCTGAGCGCGCGTCAACGGGATGCTTTAGCCATCGGTACGGCGCAATTGCCCAACGGAAAGAAAATTCGCCTGTTGAAAACGCTGCTCTCCTCGGCTTGCGAGCGCGATTGCTACTACTGCCCCTTTCGCGCCGGGCGCGATTTTCGCCGGGCGACCTTTAAGCCGGAGCCATTCGCCCGCGCCTTTATGTCGCTGCACCGCGGAGGCCTTGTGGACGGGCTATTCCTCTCCTCGGGGGTGTTCAACGGTGGCGTGCACACCCAGGATCAGTTGCTGGCCGCGGCGGAGATTCTGCGTTACAAACTGAAGTATCGCGGCTACCTACACCTCAAGTTGATGCCTGGTGCGCAGAAGGCTCAGGTTGAGCAGGCCATGCGGCTGGCCGACCGCGTCTCGGTCAACCTGGAGGCGCCGAACGAAGCCCGCCTGCGCCGCCTGGCTCCGCATAAGGTCTTTGCCGCAGAACTGGTCCGCCTGTTGCGCTGGGTGGAGGAGATCCGCAGGGAACAAAGCCCCGCCCGCGCCTGGAAAGGCCGCTGGCCCTCCTCGGTGACCCAGTTTGTGGTCGGCGCGGCTGGCGAGAGCGACTTGGAACTGCTCGCCGTCACCGAGCAATTACACCGTCAGGCCGGGATGGCGCGGGCCTTTTTCTCGGCTTTCCGCCCCATTCCCGATACCCCGCTGGAAGGTCATCCCCCTACCCCGCCGGTGCGCCAGAACCGTTTATATCAGGCCTCCTTCCTGCTGCGGGATTACGGTTTTGATTTGGAGGACCTGCCTTTTGAGCCCGATGGCAACTTGCCCCCGCACACCGATCCCAAGACGGCCTGGGCCGAGCGTCACCTGCGACATCAACCGGTGGAGATCAACACCGCGCCGCGCCAGCGCTTGCTGCGCGTCCCCGGCCTGGGGCCGAAAGGCGTGGAGGCAATCGTTAGGGCGCGACGTGAGAAGCGGCTGCGTGAGCTGAGTCAATTGCGCAAACTGGGGATACAGACTAACAGGGCCGCGCCCTACATCCATCTGGATGGGAAGGCGGCGGTACGGCAGTTGCGGTTGTGGTGACAGGCTTCCGATTCGACCCCGGCGACTAACCTGACCAATCCGATCAACAGACTCTACCCCGCCAATAATATGACCGGATGTACCGCCGCGCGCCCCGCGCCGTCGCGGATCTGCTCCCGGCAGGAAATCCCGCTGGCGGCGATCACCACCCCCTCCCCTGCCCCACGCACCGCGGGCAAGAGCTTCAATTCGCCAATTTGCATCGAAAGCGCGTAGTGCTCGGCTTCGTAGCCAAACGCCCCCGCCATGCCGCAGCAACCTGAATCCACCACCTCCACCGCATAACCGGCGGCTTCCAACACAGCGACGGTAGCCTCCACGCCTACAGGATACCCGTCCGGGGCCGGAGGGCGGTCTTTCTGGTAGCAGTGGCCGTGGAGGAGGACGGCAGACCGGGGACCGGAGACAGGGGACGATGGACGTGAGGCGGGAGACTGAGGGCGGAGGACCGCGGTCTTCTGTCTTCCGTCCTCGGTTTGCTTTTGTCGCACCAGGAATTCTTCAAGCGTCCACGCCCGCGCCGCCAGGGAGCCCACAAAAGCGTCATCTTGGAAGAAATCGGGAAACTCGTCTCGCAGGGTGTAAATTTCCGACGGCTCCAGCCCGATGACTGGCAGCACACCCTCAGGGTCGGCCTGTCGGATGGCGCGCAGCACCTTTTCGGCGTGACGGCGCGCCGCGGGCAGAAATCCCTTTGAGATCAGCGTGCGCCCCGCGCCCTCCACTGGCAGGACGCGAACCTGGACACCCTGCTCTGTCAGCAGTTTCAGGGCTGCGGCCTCGACCTCGGGCTGGAAGTAGCGGGTAAAGGAGTCGGGGAGCAACAAGGCATCAGGTGATTGGGGAGCAGGCAATGGGGAATTGGGTAACTGGGGCATGGGAAGCGGGCGCTGAGGGGCCAATCGGAAGGCGCGCTT
Source organism: uncultured Anaerolineales bacterium (assembly GCA_964653835.1). Classification (GTDB taxonomy): domain Bacteria; phylum Chloroflexota; class Anaerolineae; order Anaerolineales; family UBA11858; genus J130. The sequence continues at coordinate 28,130 of CAZZFZ010000011.1, read as the reverse complement.
GAGGGCTGGCTCAGCGATGCGCATCAGGGGCTTCAATATCCCCAGGCGCGCCAGAGGCTGCCCCCAACGGGCCAAAACGCCAATATGGGCGAAGAGGTAATCCCGCAGCGGGCGGCGATGGCTTTGATAATAGTGATGCGTGAACTCGTACTTGAGCTTCGCCATATCCACCGCAGAGGGGCATTCTGATTTGCAACCCTTGCAGGCCAGGCAGAGATCGAGGGCGGCGTGGAGGTCTTCGGCGGTGACATTTGCGGTCTGCCGTCCGCCGTCTGGGAACGGACCGCCGACCACAGACCGCTGCGATAACAACGCCCGCAGCAGGTTCGCCCGGCCGCGCGTGCTGTGAAGCTCCTCGCGGGTGGCCTGGAAGGAGGGGCACATCACGCCCTTATCCGAGCGGCAGACCGCCGCGCCGTTACACAGCTCGACCGCGCCGCTCAACCCGCCCTGGGCGTCGAAGTTTAGAATTGGCCGCCAGGGCCCGGTGCGGTAGTCAGCTCCGTAGCGCAGGTTGGTGTCCATCGGAAGCGAATCCACGATTTTACCGGGGTTGAGGATCCCCTGCGGGTCGGCGGCGTGCTTCAAACGGCGGAAAGCCGTCGCAATCTCCGGGCCGTAGAGCTGTTCCAGAAATTCGGAGCGCGCCAGGCCGTCGCCGTGCTCCCCGGTGGTCGTGCCGCCCAGGCGGATGACCAGGTCCACCGCTTCACTGGCGATGGCGCGCAGTTGACGCACGCCCTCGGCGGTTTTCAGGTTAAGCAGCGGGCGCATGTGCAGGCAACCCGCCGAGGCGTGGGCGTAGTAATAACCCTCCGTGCCATGCGCAGCCAATATGCGATCCATCTCGCGGACGAACTCGCCTAGGCGCTCGACGGGCACAGCCAGGTCCTCGATGAACGTCTGCGTGCGGCGGTCGCCGGGTTGGGATTGCAGGATACCCAAACCGGCCTTGCGCACGGCCCACAGGCGTGCCTGACCCTCTGGATTAGCGATCACCAGCGGGTTGCCGGGCAAAGAGCGAGCACGAGCCGTGAGGTCAGCAAGATGGTCGCCGGCGAATTCGATCGCCAGCAGCGCGCCAGGCAGCTCGCCGGCGGGGATGAAGTCCAGCAGCCGGGCGTATGCGGGCACACCAGCGGCCAGTTGCAGCAGAATCCGGGGGATCAACTCGACCGCCGAAGGAGTGCGCTCCAGTAACGCGGGCACGGCGTCGCAGGCCGCGACCACGGAAGGGTACGACAGCACTGCCAGCACCGTGTGGCGTGGTCGGGGAACCAGCCCGACGACGGCCTCGCGGATCACCCCTAGCGTGCCCTCGGAGCCGACGAGGAGGTGAGCGAGGTTGAGGGTGTTAGGGGGCACTGGTGGATACGCGGAGTGATCGCGGGCGGAAGACCGCAACCCGCCGTCTGTCGTCTGACGTCCGCCCTCCCCCCACATAGGCGGTGCGGAAGCTGACCACCCCAACAGGTAGTTCAGGTTATAGCCCGCGGCGCGGCGATAGGTGCGCGGCCAGCGAGAGCGGATGGCCTCGGCGTGGGCGGCGCGGATTTCGAGGGCGGTGGCGTAGAGGGAGTGGATCGCGGACGACGAACCGCGGCCTAGTATCTGCTGTCCACCGGCTGCGGCCGACCCGGCCAGGCGTTCCGCTTCCGCCAGCGTCACTTCCTCCAGCCGCGCCGTGCGCCCGTCGCCCAGCACAGCCTCGACGGTGCGCACGTGGTCGGCGAACAGGCCGTAGACGATGGAATGCGACCCGCTGGCGTTGTTCGCCAGGGAGCCGCCCAGCGTGGCGCGGTCCCCCGAGGCCGGGTCGGGGCCGAGCATTAGCCCGTGGGCCGCGGCGGCGCGGTTGATCGCCGCCAGCACCGCACCGGGTTGGGCGCGCACCCAGCCGCCGCCCTCGTCCACGCCGATCTCGTCAATCTGGTTCAGGTGGCGCGAGCAATCCAAAATCAGCGCCGCGCCGATGGCCTGCCCCGCCAGGCTGGACCCCGCTCCGCGCGCCAGCACCGGGACGTTGTAACGGGCGGCCAGCTCCACCGCCGCGTTAAGGTGATCGGCTGTGCGCGGAAACGCGACTCCCAGCGGCGTGATCTGGTAAATGGAGGCGTCGGTGCTGTAAACCACGAGCGTTGCCGCGTCGGTGCGGGTTTCCAACCCGGCGCGGCTCAACTCGTGGAGCAGATCAGGTGGAAGTTCAACGGGATGATTTGGCATGGACCTGTCCAGGGGAACGAGAAAATAGTACAAAAAGGTTGTTGATTTTCGAGCGCAATTTATTTATTTTAACCCATATCCTGACGTTCTCCTGACGCTTTGGGGATAAGCTGCTTGCAGTTGACGATGAGGAGGACGCAATGAGACGCAATTTCTCGCTTTATGTCGCAGTTTTATTGTTTCTATTTGTGCTTGTAATCGCCGTGGCGAAGCCAATTCAGCAGGTGATTGCAGAGAGTAATGGACGCAGCTGGCGGGCAGGGCCAACCCCAACGCCGCCCCCCGTTCTGCCCATTGGGAGCTGGATCACCCCCAGAGAACTTGAAATCGCCAGGCCGACCGCCTCGGATGGTGCCGAGCTGGTTTACGTCCCTGGCGGTGAGTTCATCATGGGGAGCGCGCTCAAGGATCCGCAGGCCTACCCGGATGAATATCCCCAGCACCGCGTGCATCTGGATGGCTTTTGGATTCACAAGAACGAGGTGACCAATGAGTTTTACGCCCGCTGCGTGGAAGATGGGCCTTGTACCGCGCCGGAGCCTGTGCTCGAAGATGGTTTTCAAAATCCGTATTTCACGCCCACGGCGGGCAATCTGCCGGTGGTCGGCGTGACGTGGGCGCAGGCGGCCACCTACTGTGAATGGGCCAACGGACGTCTCCCCACCGAGGCCGAGTGGGAGAAAGCCGCCCGCGGCACCGAGGGCTTCAAGTACCCCTGGGGAAGCGACGATCCGAACTGTGACCTGAGCAACCTGGAGGGGTGTAAAGAAGGGCCGGATATCGTGGGCAGACGCCCTCAGGGCGAGAGTCCCCCTGAAGCGCTGGATATGGCCGGCAACGTCCGCGAGTGGGTCTACGATTATTACCTGGAGTCTTTCTACGACCAGTCGCCGACGCACAATCCCTATGGGCCGGAGACTGGCTTCTACAAGGTGGTGCGCGGCGGTGGCTGGCAGGATGACGCCCGTGGTGTGCGCGCCGCCATCCGCTATCCTACAAATCCAGATACGGCGGCCAGCGACATTGGCTTCCGCTGTGTGATCCTGGGCGAGTTGAACAACCCGCCCATGTGCCAGCTCAGCTACCAGCCTTTATGCGGGCCTTCCTCGCCGGGGAATATCGGCTACCAGCCTGGGCGACCGACGTTCAATCAGCCTTACCAGCCGGTCAACCCCGACAACGTGCGGCTGCAGTTTAGCTGCACCTCGAACGGAGCTACAAACCTGGAACTGACCTTGCGGCGTCAGGCCTCCCCCAACGACCTGGTACTCGTCAACGGGCGCTCGTATGAGTGCGAGACCAGCGAAGCCTACCCCGATCGGCTGTTCTGCAGCGGGCCGGCAGCCCGCCAGGGGCAAACCGCCAGCATCACAATTTGCGGCGAAAACGGCCAGGACCTCCCCTGCCCTGAAGGCACATACTACGATACCAGCCAGGAAACCTGTCTCCCCTTTGACGGTGGGGGCAGCGCAGGACAAAACAACTGCCCGGCTGGAACGTATTTCGACACCACGACCGGCGACTGCATGTCCTACGGGGATAACGGAACCTGCCCAACAGGATACTATTACGATAGCGAACTTGAGCGCTGCTTCCCCTATCAGCCGGGAGGGAACGAGGGCGAATGCAGCTCCGGCTATGTTTTTGATGCCGCCACGGAGACCTGCCAGCCCGACCCGAACAGCGGAGGACGCTGCCCGCTCGGCTATGTCTTCGATGCTTCCTCAGAGCAGTGCCAGCCGACCACGGGAGAATCCTGTCCCCTGGGGTATGTCTTTGATTCGGCCACCGAGGAGTGTCTCCCCTCCTCGGGCGGCGAGTGCCCTCCAGGGTATTATCTTGACCCTCAAACGGAAGAGTGCGCCTCGACGACGGGCGGGAGTTGCCCCTACGGTTTTGTGTTTGACGCTTACACTGAACAATGTGTCCCCACAACCTACACCGCCAACTGTCCATCAGGCAGCTACTTCAACGACAGCCTGAACTGCTGCACTTCCTATTCGGAGAACGGTGGTTGTCCGGTGGGATACAGCTACGATGTCGAACTGGGCTACTGCCAGCCGCGGCCGAGCAACGGGGAATGCCCCGAGGGATACTATTACGACACTGGCTTGGATGAATGTCGCGTTAGCGACAGCGCCGCCGCTGAGTGCCCTGTAGGGTACTTCTACAGCCAGGAGCTGGAATCGTGCCTGCCATCGCTGGTTATGGGGTCCGTGCCCACCGGCATGAGCGCGCAATGCCCTGAAGGGAGCAGGCTAGACCAGTATTCTGGCGCATGCACCCCGCTCAATACCGCCGGCGAGGATTGTCCCTTTGGGTATTACTTTGATCCCGAGAGCGAGCAATGCCTCTCCAACGGCGATAGTTGCCCGGTGGGAACCTACTTCGACGAACTGACCGAGCAATGCGTGCCCACCAGCGGCGGGGGGAGCGGCTGCCCCACAGGCTTCTACTATGATGGGTGGTATGGCTGCTGCTCGCCGCAGAATGATGGCGGGCGCGAGGGTTGCCCGGAAGGTTACTATTACGACTCCGGCCTGGGCTATTGCGCTCCAACGCCTCAGGATGGCGAGTGTTCCGAAGGATACTATTACGATACCGAACTCAACCGCTGCCTCTCCAACGGCGACGGTGACGGAACGCAGTGCCCCGCGGGAGAGGTGTTCAACACCGGCCTTGGCTACTGCACTCCTATCCCGCGCGGCGAGGGCGAATGCGCCGAGGGGTACTACTACTCCGCTGCCTACAACACCTGCATTCCCAACAGCGACGACACCCCCGGCAGCGGCGACTCCTGCCCCGAGGGCTACTACTTCGACACCAGCGCGGAAACCTGTCTTCCGGCTTCGACGGCGGGCGAAAGCTGCGTCACCATCAACTGGGTGGTGGCGGCCTGCCCCACCCCCACCCCGCTGGCCTGCGAGCCGGGGTATGTGTACAGCTTCGGTGCACAGAAGTGTGTGGAGAAGCCGGAAGTCGAGGAGCCGAGCACGACCCTTAGCTGTAGCGACTACACTGATCAGGCAAGCTGCCTCGATGCAGGGTGTAGCTGGGACGTTAATGCCTGTTACCCCTAGGAGGTAGTGACAGAGTTCAATAACTCACTATCTTGCAGGTGACAGTCACTTCACTAGTGGCTGTCACCTTGTTTTTTCTTGACAGGGCTATCAGCCAGTGATACACTACTCCCTACCGACCGGTCGGTAGGGAGTAGTGTGTTATGACCAACAACCGTGAACATATCCTGGAGGCCGCGGCTCAGATTTTCAGCCAGAAGGGCTACCACGCCACCTCGATGCGGGACATCGCCAACGCGGTTGATCTCAAGAAAGCCAGCCTCTACCACCACATCGCCAGCAAGCAGGAGATCTTGCTCGCCATCCTGGATCAGGCCCTCGATTTGCTTACCGGACAGATCGGCCAGGCCATAAGCGATGATGGCCATGTATCCGAACGCCTCCGCCAGGCAATGCGCGAATACATCCGCACGCTGGCCAGTCACCGTCAGCTCGCTGCTGTTTTGCTGCTGGAATACCGCTCCCTCGACCCGCCGCTTTATCAACGCCACGTACAGCGCCGCGACCGCTTTGAACGGTTGTGGCGCGGCTTGCTGGAAGAGGGCGTTGCGCGCGGCGAGTTCCACTGCCCCGACCCCGCCCAGGCCACCCGCGCTCTGTTGGGCATGATGAACTGGACGATCACCTGGTATCGCCCGGATGGCCCTTCCACGCCGGAGGAGATCGCCGATCAGTACGCCGACCTGCTGCTGAACGGTTTACTTGCCTGAACCCTGCCATGACTCACCGCCCCGCCCTTCCCCTCACTGAGCGCCAGCAAGTGCGCGTTTTTGAGAGCAACGCTGGGGCGCGCGTCGCTTGCCTCCCCTTGCAGGCGTTTCCCGATTTCTGGGTGTACGCCTACCTGGTTCTGGTAGATGAGTACCAGGTGTTGATTGATTGCGGCTCCGGCTTTAGACAAAGCAACCCGGATCTGGAAGCCGGTCTGCAGGCCGCTTCGGAGGCGCTCAGTACGCCGCTGGGCCTGCGCACGCTCACGCATGTGTTCATCACCCACGGGCATATTGACCACTTCGGCGGTCTCTCTTATCTCAGACAGCGTAGCCCGGCCCGCATCGGCGTTCACGAACTCGACCTGCACACGCTGACGCACACCGAAGAACGCCTCAGCCTGGTCGCCCGCCGCCTGCAAACCTTCTTCGCCGAGGCGGGCGTCAACCCCGACCATATTCCTCAATTCATCGCCACCTACAAACTCGGCAAGCTGGATTATCAGCCGATCGAAATTGATTTTACTTACGAGGCGGTGGGCATGTCCTTAGGTCCCTTCGAGATGCTCCACACCCCGGGGCATTGCGCCGGGCATGTGGTCATTCGCCTGCACGACCTGCTCTTCTCCGGCGATCACGTTCTCTCCGAGATCACGCCCCATCAATCCCCTGAACAGGTGCACCCGTATACCGGCTTGCGGCATTACCTTGATTCGCTGAATGCCCTACGGGACTGGGCTGGGGATGTCCGCCTGGTACTGGGAGGGCACAACCCACCGACAGAGGACCTGCCTGCTCGCATCGCTGCGATCCAGCAGACCCATCAACAACGGCTGGAAGAAATCCTCCATCTGCTGGAGACGCCGCAGACGATAGCCGAAGTTTCGAAGGCTCTCTTCGGGCCCACCCACGGTTACAACATCCTGCTGGCCCTGGAAGAGGCCGGCGCGCATGTGGAGTATCTCTATCAAATGGGACGGTTGCGCATCGCTAACCTGGATGATCTCAACCGCAACGGCGAGCGCCCTGTCCCCATCCGTTACCAACGTTTGGATTGACCCACCATAACAAGGAGGTTTCCGTATGTATTCATTTCAGCCTTCTGAAGAACAGCAGATGCTCATCGAGGCGATCAAACGCTATGCGATGGACGATCTGCGGGCCGCGGCGCGCGACGCCGAGGAAGAAGGCCAGTTGCCCCCTGAGCTGATCGAAAAGGGCTGGGAGCTGGGCTACTTACAGGCTTCAATCCCGGAAGCCTACACTGGCTTTGGTGAGCGCTCGGCAGTGACCGGCGTGCTCGCCGCCGAAGAGTTCGCCTATGGCGACCTGGCCGGCGCACTGGCCGTGCTAACCCCTGGTCTGTTCGCCACGCCGATTCTGCTGGCCGGAACCGAGGCGCAAAAGGAACAGTACATCCCCCCGGTCATCGAAATGGAGTGGAAGCCCTTCACCGCCGCGCTGATGGAACCGCATTTCGACTTTGACCCCAACGAATTGAGGACCACGGCTAAAGCGGATGGCGATTCTTACGTGCTGGAAGGCGAGAAGTGCTACGTCCCCTACGCCGCCGATGCTGAAGCTATGATCGTCTACGCCAGCCTGGAGGGCGTCACCCAGGGCTTTATCGTCCCCGGGAACGCTGAGGGGTTGGAAGTCGGCGAGCGGATGAAGCTGCTCGGGCTGAACGCTTTGCCGCTCTACCCCGTCAGCCTGAAGGGTGTGCGTGTGCCGAAGGAAAACCGCCTAGGCGGTGAGGAAGGGCACGACTTCGCCCCAATCCTGGCTGCCTCCAACGTCGCCCTGGCGGCGCTGGCGATCGGCGTCTCTCGCGCTGCGCTGGATTATTCGATGGCCTACGCTAAAGAGCGCGAGGTCTTTGGCGTCAAAGTTGCCCAAAAACAGGCCATCGCTTTCATGATTGCCGAGATGGGCACCGCCATCGAGGCCAACCGCCTGTTGGCCTGGGAAGCCGCCTGGATGCTCGACCAGGGCAAGGAAGAAGCCGCCCGGCATGCCTATTTCGCCCTCACCGGCGCGATGGACACCGCCATGATGGTCACCGACCGGGCGGTGCAGATCCTCGGCGGGCACGGGTATATCCGCGAGCATCCGGTGGAATTGTGGATGCGCAACGGCCGCGGCTTTGCCACCTTCCGCGGACTGGCTATCGTTTAGTGACGCGCAGGAGTTGAACCATGATTGATTTCGAAACCCCCAAACCGATAAAACAGGTCTGCAACGTGGTGGAGACCGTCGCAGTCAACATGATGCGGCCGGTCTCGCGCTACTTCGATGAGCACGAGCACGAGATCCCCTGGGATTTCATCAACTTTATGCACAACGCCATCCGCTCGATGGGCGGCACTTCGATGGCTCCCCCGGAGAAGAAAACCGACGAAGGCGGCGAGAAGCGCCCCCCGATCGGTTACCAGCGTCTCGGCCATATGGTGGAGATGCTTGCCTGGGGCGACGCCGGCCTGTACCTCTGCCTCCCCGGCGGGATGCTCGGTTCGGCGGCGGTGGCTGCGGCCGGCACGCCGGAGCAGAAGAAGCGTTTCCTCAGCCGCTTTATGGGCGAAAAACCGGTCTTCGACGCCATGGCGATGACCGAGCCGCAGGCTGGATCCGACACTTCAGCGATCCGCGCCACCGCGGTGCTGGACAAAGAGACCAACGAGTGGGTGCTCAACGGCGAGAAGATTTTCGTCACCGCCGGGCACAAGGCGCTGATTGACTCTGACGGCTTCATCGTCGTCTGGGCTTCCATTGATCCCTCAGCGGGGCGCGCCGGTATGCGTGGTTTCGTCGTCGAGGCCGGAACCCCCGGCATCAAAGTGACCAAGCTGGAGCACAAGCTGGGCATCCGGGTGAGCGACACAGCGGCGATTGTGTTGCAGGATTGTCGCGTGCCGTTTGAGAACATCCTTGGCAGCCCCACGGTCGAGAAGACGACCAAAGGCTTTAAGGGTGCCATGGCGACCTTCGACGCTACCCGGCCAATCATCGCTTCTCAGGCGGTGGGCATCGCCCGCGCCACGCTGGAGCTGCTCAAAGAGGAGTTGGAGAAGAACGGCGTCACCATCCGTTACGGTCTGCCGCGCCAAAAGCTGACCAACATCGAGCGCGAGATCATCGATATGGAGGTGATGCTGCGCGCTGCCTGGCTGCTGACCATCAAAGCGCTGTGGATGGCCGATAACAAAATCCACAACCCCAAAGAGGCCTCGATGGCTAAAGTCTACGCCGGGGATGCGGTCGTCAAGATCACCCAACGGGCGGTGGAACTCCTCGGGCCGCTGGGCTACAGCCGCGAGCTGCTGCTCGAAAAGTGGTTCCGCGACGCCAAGATCACCGACCTTTACGAGGGTACCGGGCAGATCAACCGCCTGGTGGTCGCCCGCCACATGCTGGGCTATCGGGGCAAGGAGCTGCGCTGAGTGTGCGAGACAGGGATCGTGCTGAGCGGAGGGTTGCGTAGCCCCGAAGGGGCGTGCCGGAACCCGTAGGCGAAGCGCCTGCAATGTATCCTCTCTTCCGCACCGCGGTACAATCAGTTAGCAAAACCCGCGGGTAAGCCAACGGAAGAAGGAGACATCTAGAGATGAAGAAGAGACTTCGCCGAACGCTGATCGTCGGAATCGGAATGGCCTTGCTGGCCGGGCTGGCTGCCGGGTGCAGCGCCGTGGATGTGCTTCTCGCCCAGTTCACGCCAGCGCCGGCCACTCGTCCACCGACGAAGACGCCCACCCCCACACGCACGCTGATTACCTTCAACCCGTGGACGCCGACCCCGGAGGGCTACAACTACACCCAGCCCGCGCCGACGCGCACCGCCTCGGCAACGCTGCGCCCCTCGTGGACGCCGCTGCCGACCAACACGCCGATCCCCAGTTGGACGCCCTCGCTGACCCTCTCGCCCACCCTCACGCCCTCACCAACCGCCACGCTGCCGGTGACCCGCTTCCTCTACGAAACGTTCTCCGACCCCAAAGCAGCCTGGCTACAAAGTTCGGGGGCGAACTGGGAAACCTGGATTGACCCGAAGGGCGTGTATACCATGGAGGTGGACGGCACCAACGTGGAGATCACCAGTAGCCGCTCATGGCTGTACATGGCCGAAGTGCGCATGGAGGCCGATATCGCCGTCAACCAGGGCGAGGGCTACTATGGCTTCAGTTGTCGTGACTCCGGCGATACCTACTACACACTGTTCATCGACTCGGAAGGCATGTTTGGCCTGGGGCAGACTGTCAACGGCAAGGTGGAGTACCTGCTTCACGCCCCCTCGCCGGCGATCGTCGTTGGGCACGGCGTGTATAACCACGTGGTCGCCGAGTGCCGCGGCAACACGTTAACCCTGTACGTCAACGGCGTGCTTCTCGTCCGCCGGGAGATTGAAAAGCTTGGCTCAGGGTACGCTGGGATGATGGCCGGAACCCGCTGGGATCAACAATACGTCCTGGTTCATTTTGATAACTTCCAGGTCTGGGGCACGCAGGATTTCGCCATCATCACCAACACCCCTGCCCCAGAAACAGCTACAACGGAACCTTAGCACCCTGAAGCGCCCTGAGTAGCACTGAGCACTGGCGAAGTGCGCGTCGAAGAGCGCAGACTGGAATGAGCAAATTCACAGGAGCAGAACATGAACTACCAGATTAACCGAGCCGTCGTGATTGGCTCCGGGACGATGGGAGCGGCGCTGGCGGCGCACCTGGTCAACGCCGGGGTGCGCGTCACCCTGCTGGATATCGTCCCTCGCCAGCTCACCGACGAAGAGAAAGCCAAAGGGTTGACCCTGGACGACCCGCAGGTGCGCAACCGCATCGTCCGCCAGGGTCTGGAGCGGGCGGCCAAATCGCGGCCGGCCAGCTTCTTCGCCAAAGACCTGGCCGACCTGGTGCAGATCGGCAACCTGGAAGATGACTTCGACGTCATCGCCGAGGCCGATTGGGTGCTAGAGGCCATCGTCGAAAACCTGAAGATCAAACAGGAGCTGATGGCGCGCATCGACGCGGTGCGCCCGGAACGCTGTATCGTCAGCACCAATACCTCGGGCATCCCGGTGACCTCGATCGCCGAGGGGCGCTCCGAGGGATTCCGGCAACACTTCCTCGGCACGCACTTCTTCAACCCGCCGCGCTACCTCAAACTGCTGGAAATCATCCCCACAGCCGATACCCTCCCCGAGGTGGTTGAGTTCATCAGCCATTTCGGCGAGTACCGCCTGGGCAAGGGCATCGTCCCCTGCAAGGATACGCCTAATTTCATTGGCAACCGACTGGGCTTCGGCAGCGGCGCCTTTGCCCTGCACTACATCCTGGAGAACGGCTACACCGTGGCCGAGGTGGACGCCATCACCGGCCCGGCGATCGGTCGCCCCAAGACAGCCACCTTCCGGTTGATGGACCTGGTCGGCATTGATGTGTGGGATCACGTCGGCACCAACCTGGCGGCGGCCATCCCCCACGACGAGCACGCCATCAAATACCTCAACTCCGATCGCGCCAACACGCTGATCCGCACCCTGGTGGAGCGCGGCTGGCTGGGCAATAAAACCGGCCAGGGGTTTTACAAAGTCGTACGCAAGGACGGCAAGAAGGAATACTGGACGCTCAACCTGGAGACGCTGGAATACGAGCCGCCGGGAGAGAAACCCCGCTTCGACTCGGTCGGCGAGGCACGCAAAAAGGAGACCCTGAAGGAAAAGCTGGAGGTCTTCTTCAACAGCGACGACCGCGCCGCGCAACTGGTGCAGGCGGTCACCTACCATGGGCTGGCTTACGCCTCGGAGCGCATCCCCGAAGTGGCCGACACGCCCAAGCCGATTGACGACGCCATGCGCTGGGGCTTCGGCCACCAGGCCGGCCCGTTTGAGATCTGGGATATGCTCGGCGTGGAGCAAACCGCCGCGGCGATGGAGAAAGCCGGGTTTCCGCCCGCTCCCTGGGTGGCCGAGATGCTGGCCGCCGGGGTGGAGACCTTCTACCAGTACGAGGGCGACCGCAAGGTCGGTGCGTACAACCCGGGCAAGAAAACCTACGAGCCGATCAAACGCTCGCCAGCGGTCATCGTGCTCAACGAGGAAAAGGCCGCCGGTAAAGTCGTCAGCCAGAACCCGGGAGCCAGTCTTGTGGACCTCGGCGACGGCGTGGCTTGCGTGGAGTTCCACACCAAGATGAACGCCCTCGACGACGACATCATGAAAATGATGAACGAGGCCATGGATCGCGTCGGGGCGGGCGAGTTTGATGGGCTGGTCATCAGCAACGATAATGAGCGCGCCTTCAGCGCCGGGGCGAACCTGTTTGGCGTGGTGATGGCGGCGCAAAACGGCATGTGGGACCAACTGGAAGCCGTAGTCAAATTGCTCCAGGATGTCAACATGCGCATGCGCTACTTCCCCAGGCCGGTGGTGGTCGCTCCCTTCGGTCTCACACTGGGCGGCGGCGGCGAGATCACCATGCATGCCAGCCGGGTGGTCGCCGCTGCCGAACTGTACATCGGCCAGGTGGAGATCGGCGCGGGGGTGATCCCCGCGGGCGGCGGCACCAAAGAACTGTTGCGGCGCATTGTCAATCCCTCGGTGCGCATCAAGAACAATCCGGTGCTGCCCGCTATGGAACGCGTCTTTGAACTCATCGGCCAGGCCACCGTTGCCACCAGCGCGGTGGAAGCGCGGCAATATGGCTTCCTCTCCCCCTGCGACCGCATCGTGATGAACCGCGATCACCTGCTGGCCGAGGCCAAGAAGGAAGTGCTCCATATGCTGGATGCCGGGTACGTGCCCCCCGCGCCGGAGAAAATCTACGCCGCCGGGCGCGACGCCCTGGCCGCGCTGCGCACCGGCCTTTACATGTTCGCCCAGGGCGGCTACATCACCGAATACGAGACGCAAATCGGCGAAAAGATGATTTACGTGATGACCGGCGGCGAACTCAGCAAACCCACCTGGGTCAGTGAGCAATATATCCTCGATCTGGAGCGTGAAGCTTTCCTCTCCCTGTGCGGCGAGGAGAAGACCCAGGAGCGCATGTGGGCGCTGTTACAGACCGGTAAGGTGAAGAGGAACTGATGATGAACAATACACTCCCCCCCAATCGAGAACCCGTCATCGTGGCGGCGGCTCGCACGCCGGTCGGCAAAGCCAAGCGCGGCAGCCTGGCCACCGTGCGCCCGGAAGACATGGCCGCCGAGGTGATTAAGGAGCTACTCAAGCGCGCAGAACCGCTCTCCCCGGAAGAATTGGACGACCTGATCATCGGCTGCGCCTTCCCGGAAGGCGAGCAGGGTATGAACATGTCGCGGCTGATTGGTTTCCGCGCCGGCCTGCCGGTCTCCGTCCCCACCGAGACGATCAACCGTTTTTGCTCCTCAGGCGTGCAGAGCATCGCCCATGCGGCGTTTGCCATCATGGCCGGGCAGATTCAGGCCGCCATCGCTGGTGGCGTGGAATCGATGAGCATGGTGCCGATGACCGGCTACAAGTTCGCCCCCAACCCCTACCTGGCGGCCAATTACCCCGAAGCCTTCACCAGCATGGGGCTGACCGCCGAGAACGTAGCCGTCAAGTACGGCGTCAGCCGTGAGGACCAGGACGCCTTCGCCCTGCGCAGCCACCAGCGCGCCATCAAAGCGGTGGAATCTGGCCTGTTTGATCCTGAGCTGGTGCCGCTGGAGGTCGAGATCGTCACCCCCGGCGAGAACGGGAAGCCCAAGAGCAAGCGCTTTACCTTCGCCCGCGACGAAGGCCCGCGCGCCGACACCAGCCTGGAAGCACTGGCGCGCCTCAAACCCGCTTTCAAGGAGGGCGGCACGGTGACCGCCGGCAACGCCTCGCAGATGTCGGACGGCGCTGCAGGTGTGGTGATTGTGACTCGCGAGAAAGCCGAGGTCCTCGGCCTCAAACCGCTGGCGCGCTTCGTCGCCTTCGCCGCCGCGGGCGTGCCGCCGGAGATCATGGGCATCGGCCCGATCGAGGCCGTCCCCAAGGCACTCAAGATTGCCGGCCTGACCCTTGACGACATCGGCCTGATCGAACTCAATGAGGCCTTCGCCTCGCAGTCGCTGGCCGTGATCCGCACGCTGGGCCTCGACGAAGAGATCACTAACGTCAACGGCGGGGCGATTGCCCTCGGCCACCCCCTGGGCGCGACCGGTGCGAAACTCACCACGCAGTTGATCTACGAGATGAAGCGCCGCGATGTCGAGTTCGGCATGGTCACCATGTGCATCGGCGGCGGCATGGGCGCGGCCGCCATCTTCCAGAATATGTAACCCGTTTGAACCGCGAAGCCGCAAAGACGCGAAGGGAAAAGAAAACCAGAAAAACCTTAGCGTTCTTTACGGCCTGGAAATAAATAAAGTAAAGGAGTCAACCATGTCTGAATATTCCGTCAAGGAATTGATCTTCAACCACGAAAAGGCCTTCCGTCCGGAAAAAGCCGCCGGGGTCGAGGCGGTCATCCAGTACCACCTCACCGGCGAGGAGGGCGGCGATTACATCATCACCATCAAAGATGGCGCCTGCACCGTCAGCGAGGGCACAGCTGAAAACCCCACCATGACGCTGACCGCCGATGGGCGCTACTTCGGCGACGTGCTGCTGGGCAAAGAAGACGGCATGAAGGGCTTTATGCAGGGCAAGCTCAAGCTGGCCGGCGACCTCAACCTGGCGATGAAGCTGACCACATTCTTCAAGATGGATTAGCGAAGCACCCTCCCGCAGGTTCTAAACCTGCGGGAGGGTTGGTAAGATTCAGCACCCCTGGCGCGTCTGGGCTATATGACCCGGACGCGCCTTTCTTTTTGGTTGATCCTGTTCCTGGGGGGAATCCTGTTCTCTGGCTGCCGCGCCGTAAACGCCCCGCCCGTAGTGACGGCCACGTCCCGCGCCCGCCCCACCCCCACCGAGACACGCCTTCCTGAAGAAATCCCCCAGAGCTTTGACTTCAACATTCCCTTCGACGGCATCCTGCCGATCTACGAGCCGGAGTTCGTCCCCGCCGACGAATCCCCCTACGTGGATGACGAACTGGTGCTGGGCATCGCCTGGGAGGGCGAGGCCAAAGCCTACTCCGTCACCGTGTTGCGTTTCCGCGAGATGGTGGACGACGAACTGGCTGGCATCCCGATCCTCGTCACCTACTGACCGCTTTGCTACACCGGTCTCGTGCACGACCGGCGCATCAACGGCGAGACTTACGTTTTCGGCAACGCGGGTGGGCTATACAAGAACGCCATGACCTGGTGGGATCACGAGACGCTCTCCATCTGGTCACAGCCAATTGGTCAGGCGATTGCCGGCCCGCTGAAGAGAACGGCGCTGACGTTGCTGCCCTCGCGCATGACCACCTGGGCCAACTGGAAGGCCAGCCACCCGGAGACCCTGGCGCTCACCACCGCATACGAGCAGCTCGGCTTCCGCCATCAAAAATTTGATGGCGATTTCGTCATCGGTGTGGTGTTGACGGGCCTCGCCAAAGCCTATCCCTACGAAGCAGTCGCCGCGCCCGGCGTAATCAACGACACCCTCGGCGAGTTCCCCATTCTGATCTGGGCGCGCGACGGAGACTACCGCACCTATCTGCGGAAGGTGGACGGTCAGAGGCTTACTTTTGAAGTTATCGAGGGGAAATTGCGCGACCAGGAAACCAGCTCACGCTGAGACCCGCAACTCGGACTGGCGACCGAAGGGCCGCTTAAGGGGCGGGCGTTGCAAACCATCCCCAGCCTGACGGCTTTCGACTGGGCCTGGGAACTCTTTTACCC
>CAZZFZ010000011.1:0-12243 GCA_964653835.1 uncultured Anaerolineales bacterium | reverse complement strand
TGCAAACCATCCCCAGCCTGACGGCTTTCGACTGGGCCTGGGAACTCTTTTACCCCCAGAGCGAAATCTACACCCCCTGAGCGTTCCCTGAGCGTTTCACCGCGAAGGCGCGAAGAACACGAAGTTTTTTTATCGTTCTTCGCGCCTTCGCGCCTTTGCGGTTTAATCCACAAACGGCACTTCCACCACCTTCGCCATGATATCAGCGTGCAGGGTGGCGATCTCGTCCTTCACCGCGGTGATGATTTCATCCAGGGGGATCAGGCGTCGCTCTTGTTGATCGCGGCGTTTGAACTCCACCCCGCCCTGCGAAAGGGCACGCGCCGAAACCGTCAGGCGGATGGGCAGCCCGATCAGATCGGCGTCGTTGAACTTGACCCCGGGGCTGGCCTCGCGGTCGTCGTAGAGCACTTCCACCCCGGCGTCCTGCAAATCTCGATAAAGCTGCTCGGCGGTTTGCAGCGTCTCCTCGCCGCCCTTCTTGCCCGTCAGCACCACCAGATGCACCTGATAGGGCGCCACGGTGATCGGCCAGATCAGGCCGTACTCATCATGGTGCTCCTCGGCCACCGAGGCCAGCAGGCGTCCGCTGCCGATGCCATACGATCCCATGATGACCGGCTTCTCTTTGCCGTCCTTATCTTGGAACGTTGCACCCATCGCGTCGCTGTAGCGCGTCCCCAGTTTGAAGATGTTGCCCACCTCCACGCCGCGCACCTCGCGCAGCGGCTCGCCGCAACGCGGGCAGCCATCGCCCTCGCGGGCGGCGGTCAGGTCGGTGATGATATCAGCCTTGTAATCGCGCCCGTAGTTGGTGTTCAACAGGTGGTATCCGGCATCGTTTGCCCCGGCCACCAAATTGGCCGATTGCGGGATCAACTCATCCACCACGATGACCACCGGCAGGTAGTCGTTCTTCTCCGGCAGGCCGATCGGCGAGGCGTACCCCGGCACCGCGCCCACCGCCTCGATCTCTTCCTCTGTGGCCGGTCGCAGCTCGCTGGCCTTGAGGGCGTTGGTCAGCTTGGTCTCGTTGAGGTCCATATCGCCGCGCACCACTGCGAAGACGAACTTCTGCACGCTCTCCTCGTCCTCGGGGATCTCCGCTACCATGAAGACCGCCTTGGCAGTTTTCGATTCCGGGATGCCCAGGAACTCGGCCAGCTCGGCGATCGTCTTGCACTCCGGAGTGGCCACCTTCTCCAGGGGTAGCGGCTCCTCCGCGGGGGCAGCCTGTTTCTGGAAGGTGGCGATCTGCCGATTGGCGGAGTAGTCGCAGGCGTCGCACAGCAGCAGCGTGTCCTCGCCGTAGGGGGTCAGGTACATGTACTCGTGCGCCATCTTGCCACCCATCATGCCGACATCCGACTTGACGGCGATCACTGGGATGCCGCAGCGGTGGAAGATGTTGAAGTAGGCCTGGTAGTGCGCCCGGTACTGCTTATCCAGCCCCTCCCAGTCGGCGTCCAGGCTGTAGCTATCCTTCATGGTGAACTCGCGCACGCGAATCAGCCCGGCGCGCGGACGGGGGTCGTCGCGCCACTTGGTTTGAATCTGGTAGATCAGCACCGGCAACTGGCGGTAGGAGTGGATTTCCTTGCGGGTCAGGTCGGCGACCACCTCCTCGTGGGTCATCCCCAGCACCATATCGCGGTCGTTCTTGTCCTTAAAGCGCCCCATCTCCGAGCCGATCTGATACCAGCGCCCAGTCTCCTGCCAAATTTCGGCAGGGTGCACCACCGGCATGGTGATCTCCTGCCCGCCGATGGCGTTCATCTCCTCGCGCATGATGTTTTCGATTTTGGTCAGAGCGCGCTTCGCCAGCGGCATGGCGGTGTAGATTCCCGCCGCCAGTTGACGGATGAACCCGGCGCGCACCAGCAGTTTGTGGCTGGGCATCTCGGCGTCCGCCGGGGCCTCGCGCATGGTTTGGGAGAAAAGTCGCGACATTCGCATGGACAAAACCTCCGAGGTACGTATCACGTGTCAGGTGCTTGTGTGTCAAGTGTCAGGTGTTCCAGTGTCACGTGAGCACGTGACACTGAAGCACGCAGTAACAAAAAAACCCTCCGGCTTTGCAGTCCAGAGGGCGTTTCACCATTCAGCGGGCGATGCGCCGCCAACCGTTCGGCTGAGCTCACGGCGAAGTCCCAAGAGACCGAAAGCCTCAACGCGGCCTGCGGTTGCTAGGGACAGGGGCGGGCGGGGAAAAACGTTCTCGCATCATCACGCTGGCTAGTTTACCAGAGGTGGGGGGAGTGTCAAGGTTAGTGGAATATTCTCCGTGTTCTCTGGGCCTCCGTAGTGAACACTCTTGCCTACTCTCCCAAGGTGCTTTGGAAGAACCCCACCACCCGAGCGGTATACTCCGCCGCCGCGACCCAATGGTTGCTCCCGTGATCGCCGCCGGGGACGATCCACAGGCTCTTCGGCTCGCCGGCGGCGTAGAACTGCACCCACCCGCCGCCCCGTGCCAGTTCATACTCGCCGTAAATCAGCAGCACCGGCCGCGGGCTGATCTCAGCAATCGCCTCCACCGGGCTGACCTGCCAGGGATTCACGCCGGTTTGTAACCAATAGGCCAGCGCCACGGTGTGCAGGAAGACGCTCCGCAGCAGCGATTGAACCTCGCCGGGGCGGGTGATGTGCTGCCCCAGATTATCGTAGCCGCCCTCGGCGATCACCGCGGCGATGCGTTCATCCGCAGCGGCGGCGCGCACCGCCGCCACCCCGCCCATCGAGAAGCCGAAGACGCCGACGCGTTCCCCGCGTTGGGCGAGGAAATCCACCCCCATCCGCGCAACTTCAATCTCCCTGGCCCCCAGGGTGACGCGCCGCGGCGGGTCGGCACAGGCCAGGCTATCCACTTGCAACACCCCAAAACCGGTCTTCAACAACGCATCCACCGGCGGCAGAGAATCCCCCAGAGAACCGCCCAGACCGCCCAGGGCCAGGATCGCCGCGCCATTGCTTGAAGGGTAGTACCAAGCCCGAAGGCGCGTCCCATCCTGAAGGATCAGCCAGTGCTCCTCCGGCGCGGGCGCATCCGCCAGCGGGCGCGGTTGCGGGCAGCCCGGGCGGGTCAACGCGTCCATATAAACCCAGGCGAGGGTGACGTCCACCGCCAGGGCGGCGACCAGTAAGGTCAGCAAGCCAAATCGCACCAACCGCATATCTCGATTATAGACCACTCAGACTAACCAGACCAATCGAACTAATCGCCAATCCAGGGGTATAATTCCTCTGCTGCAGTCAATGCAACAAATGCAACCAATGCAACAACCCAGCCCACGGAGAGAACATGTCTTTGAGTAAACAGGCTCGAGCCATTGCACCTTCGCCTACGTTTGCCCTGAACGAGAAGGCCAGCATCCTGCGCGCCCGCGGTGAACCGGTCATCCACCTTGGGATCGGTGAGCCGAAGAACCCCACACCGATCAACGCCATTCTGAGTTCGTCGGCGCGGCTGCGCGTGGGAGACGTGAAGTACTCGCGCGTGGATGGCACCCCCTCGCTCAAGAAGGCGATCATCCGCTACACCGAGGAAAATTACGGGCGGCTGCCCGCGCCGGAGAACATCATCGTCACCACCGGCGCCAAGCAGTCGCTTTTTAATACTCTCTACACGCTGCTCAACCCTCAGGATGAAGTCGTCCTGCTGGCGCCCTACTGGGTGAGCTACCCAGAGATGATTAAGATGTGCTACGGCGTGCCGGTGGTGGTCACGCCGGAAGACGGCACGTTTTACCACCGCATGGCGGAGATTGAGCAGGCGGTCAGCTCGTACACCAAAGCAATCATCGTCAACAGCCCGAACAACCCTTCAGGGGTGATGTATCCGCCGGAGTTCATCGCCGAGCTGGTGGACTTCTGCGAGCGCAAGGGCATTTACCTGATCTGCGACGATATCTATCACAAGCTGGTGTTCGACAACAAGGAGTGGAAGCCAGCCTACGCCTTCAGCGACAAGAGCATTGATGACGGCCACCTGATCGTGGTCAACGGGGTTTCCAAAGCCTATGGTATGACCGGCTTCCGCATCGGCTGGGTGATCGCCCCACGCAAGCTGGTTGAGGTGATGATTAACGTGCAATCGCAGATGACCTCCAACCCCTCCACGCTGTTGCAGGCCGCGGCGGAGGGCGCCTTGATCGGCCCGCAGGGCGTGATTGAGAACCTGCGCCTGACCATCCAGAACAACCGCGATGTGGTGCTCAATGAACTCAAAGCCTTCAGCGACGTGAAGATCATCCCCCCCGATGGCACGTTCTACGTGCTGCCGGATTTTCGCGCTTATGGAGATGACTCGGTCGCGCTAGCGCGCTTCCTGCTGGAAAAGGCGCTGGTGGTCACTGTGCCCGGGGCAGCCTTTGGCATGGAGGGTTACCTGCGCCTGAGCTACGCCGGTTCGGTCAAAGACCTGACCGAAGGGGTCAAACGCATGCGCTGGGCGCTGGATCCCACCGCGCCGAACGAAATCTACATCGGCGACCGCAAGGTGGTGCGCGATTGGCTGTGACGTGTCAGGTGCTCCGGTGTTATATACCACGTGACACTTGTCACTCAATCACAGGAATACAGGAAACACAGGAATCTCCATGAACAATTTGCTCAACATCAAAACACCCGCCCAGGGTCAGGCGCACGCCCTGAAGGCGGAATACAGCCTGAGTAACCACGGGCTGACCAACCTGCGCCTGGCGTACTGGAACCTGCCGCCGGAAGCCCTTTACGAAGAGATCGTTTTTCGCGGCGAGGGGCGCATCGTCAATCAGGGGCCGGTGGTGGTCAGGTCAGGAAAGCACACCGCCCGCGCCGCTCAGGATAAGTACATCGTCCGGGAGCCGTCCACCGAAGGGGACATCTGGTGGGGAGAGCACAACCGACCTTACAGCCGCGTGATGTTCGAGGGCCTCTTCGCCCGCCTGCAGGGCTTCGTTCAGGGGCGCGATCTGTTCGTGCAGGATGGCTACGCCGGCGCACACCCCGAATACCGCCTGCCAGTGCGCATCATCACCGAGTACGCCTGGCACAGCCTGTTCGCCCGCAACATGTTCATCCCGCTGCGCAACGCCGAGGAATATCGCACGCACGTGCCGCAATTCACCGTGATCGCCGTGCCCTCCTTCCGCGCCTTCCCGCCGATTGACGGCACGCGCTCGGAGACGTTCATCGTGATTAACTTCGAGCAGCAACTGGCGATCATCGGCGGCACAGGCTATTCGGGCGAGATCAAGAAATCCATCTTCACCGTGCTCAATTACCTGCTACCCAAAGAGGGCGTTATGACGATGCACTGCTCGGCCAATCAGGGGGACGACCCCGACGACGTGGCCCTGTTCTTCGGCCTCTCCGGCACGGGGAAGACCACGCTCTCGGCGGACCCCAGCCGCAAGCTGATCGGCGACGACGAGCACGGCTGGGCCGATGACGGGGTGTTCAACTTTGAGGGGGGCTGCTACGCCAAGGTGATCCGCCTCTCCCCCACGGCAGAGCCGGAGATTTACGCCTGCACCCAACGGTTTGGCACCATCCTGGAAAACGTGATCTACGACCCGGTGACGCGCCTGCTCGACCTGGACGACGACGAGATCACCGAGAACACGCGCGCCTCTTACCCACTGCGCTACATTGACAACGCCCTGCCAGAGGCCCGCGGCGGCCACCCCCGCAACGTCATCCTGTTGACCTGCGACGCCTCCGGCGTGATGCCCCCCATCGCCCGCCTGACCCCGGCGCAGGCGATGTACCACTTCATCTCCGGTTACACTTCCAAAGTTGGCGGCACGGAGGTCGGTCTGGGTGAGGAGCCGGAGATCACCTTCAGCGCCTGCTTCGGCGCACCTTTCATGGTACATCACCCGGCGCGCTATGCTGACCTGCTGACGCGCAAGATGGAGCGTCATGGGACGACCGCCTGGCTGCTGAACACCGGCTGGGTGGGCGGCCCTTACGGGGTCGGCAAGCGGATTTCGATTTCCCACACCCGCGCCATGCTGCGAGCGGCTCTCGGCGGGGCGCTCAACCAGGTGGAATACTACATAGAGCCGGTCTTCGGGTTTCAGGTGCCCAAACACTGCCCCGGCGTGCCCGACGAGGTGCTCTACCCGGCGGAATCCTGGCCGAGCCAGGAAGCCTACAACGAGAAATTCCGCCAGCTGGCAGCGCGCTTTGTGGAAAACTTCAAGAAATACGCCGACGCGGTACCCGAGGAGGTCCGCGCCGCCGGGCCAAAGGTTTAACCACGAAGGGCACGAAGAAAAACACAAGAGTATACTTGGTGTTCTTTGTGCCCTTTGTGTACTTGGTAGTTAGCTTACAAAGCCCAGGCGAGCAGGAATCCCAGTAGGCCGACGATCACCCCCAGGTGAAGGAACAGGTCGCTCTTCACCACCCACCCCAGGCCGGGGAAAAACCCCAAAATGAAATTGAGCGCAACAAGGCTGATCCCCACCAGCGGGATCAGTCCTTTGCGCGCCGCGAGATAGTTGGAAAGCTGATCCAGAAAACGGTTGAAACGCTGCATCAGGGCTGCTCCGTGAGATAATCGCTGAATTGGGCCAGTAGGCGTCCGGGCAGTCGCCCGCGAATGCGCACGCCGTCGCTGCTGTGTTCCAGGCGCTCGACCTCGCCCTGGTTATGGAACAGCGAGATCAAACTACCTTCCTGATAAGGCAAAAGCACCTCGAGCGGGGTGTAAAGCTCATAAAGCTGCCCCTGCACGGCCTCCAGCAGGTCACTGAGGCCCTCGCGGCGCAGTGCGGAGATCGCCACCGCGTTGGGGAAAGCGTCCATCGCCAGGCGGGCCGCGCCAGGGTCGTCTAGGCGGTCGATCTTGTTGAGGGCGGTCAGCACTGGGATGTGATCGGCATGGATCTCCTCCAGCGTGCGCAGCACCGCCTCGGCCTGCGCTTCTACGTTGGGATGGGTGATATCCAGCACGTGGAGCAGCAGATCCGCCTCGGCGATTTCCTCCAGCGTGGCGCGGAAGGCAGCCACCAGCGTGGTGGGCAGCTTTTGGATGAAGCCAACCGTGTCGGTGAACAGTACCGGCGTGTCGTCGGGGAGCAGCACTCGGCGGGTGGTCGGGTCGAGGGTGGCGAAGAGCTGATCGGCCACGTAGACATCCGCCTCGGTCAGGCTGTTGAGCAGGGTGGACTTGCCCGCGTTGGTGTACCCTACCAGGGCAACCACGGGGATGCGCGAGCGTTTGCGCTGGGCGCGGTAGCGTTGCCGATGGGCGCGCACCTTCTCCAGCTCGCGCTTGAGGTGGTCAATACGGCGGCGGATATCGCGGCGATCCACCTCGAGCTGAGTCTCGCCGGGGCCGCGCAGCCCCACCCCGCCAACGCTTCCAGCGCGGCCGCCTGCCTGCCGCGCCAGGTGCGTCCAGGCGCGCGTCAGCCGGGGCAGGCGGTATTCATATTGTGCCAGTTCTACCTGCAAGGCGCCCTCGCGCGTGCTGGCGTGCTGGGCAAAGATGTCTAAGATCAGCGCGGTGCGGTCGAGCACGCGTACTTCCTCGCCGAAGATGCGCTCCAGCTCACGCTGGTGCCGCGGGGATAGCTCATCATCAAAAAGGATGACATCAGCCTCCAGCGCCTCGCTCAGGGTGCGGATCTCCTCCGCCTTGCCCGAGCCGATGAAGGTTTTGGGGTCGGGACGGGAGCGCTTTTGCGTCTCCTGGCCGACGACTTCCAGCCCAGCGGTGCGCGCCAGCAACGCCAGTTCGGCGAGTGAATCTTCCAAAGTCAGAAAGCTCTTCTTATCCTGCAATTCAACCCCGACGAGGAAAGCGCGTTCGCGCGGCTGTTTGGTGGGGATGACTTCTTTTGGCATAGGTTCCTTTACGTCTCTGACCCCTCGTTGGCGGGGGCGTTTGCTTTGGCTTCCGCCAGCATAGGGTGAAACAGCTTGTTCAGTTGTTCGTTGGGCGCTTCCTTGCGGATGGGGAGCAGCACGTGGAAGGTCGAACCGGGGCAGGCTTTTTCGTCATAGCCGGGTGATTCAACCCAGATGGTGCCGCCATGCGCCTCGATGATCCCCTTGGTGATCGGCAGGCCCAGACCGGGGCCGCCGCCTTTGAACTTGGTCTTGCCGCTGGAGTGTAGCGCGGCGTCGCCCAGGTTGCCGAACTTCTCAAAGATGAGCGTCTGATCATCGGGGTCAATGCCGATGCCGGTATCGCTCACCGTCACTTCAATGAAGCCCGGCAGCATGCGCCCGCTGATGGTGATCTTCCCGCCATCGGGGGTGTATTTGACGGCGTTTGTCAACAGGTTCAAGAAAGCTTGGTAAAGGCGTTCGGAATCGGCGAAGATCATCTCGTCGCTGCCGGGGAAATCTTCCACCTGCAAGGTGAGGTCGCGCTCCTGCAACACGCTCTGCAACTCGTGGGAGGCGATCCCCAACAACTGGTGCAGCCAGACCGGCTGGAAGTTAAGCTGCAACATCTTGTTGTCAATCAGCGAGACATCGATCATATCGTCAATGATCTCCCGCAGACGTTGCACGCCGGTGGCGATTCCTTTGAGCAGCAGCTCGGCATCCCTGTCTTTGGCGTAGTTATCCATCAACATTGATGCATACCCTTCAATCAGGGTGAGCGGGGTCTTGAGTTCGTGCGCCGCCACGGAGATGAAATTCGACTTGCTGCGGTCAATTCGCTCCAGCCGTCGCCGCGCTTCTTCCAGTTCGCTGGCGATGTACTGGATGTAGGCCTCGCCTTCCAGGCGCGAGGTATATTCCAGCGCGTGGCTGTGCAGCGGCAGATAGGCCGTCAGCAACTCCAGCGCGTCAGCGTCGCTTAGGTTTTCTCGAGCCACAAACGAGAGCGAGAGCAGGATGTGCCGCAGGATGGGCGCCAGGCTGGCTTCATGGCGCTGCTGCTCGCTCTGCGTGCGGACGGAAATCCATCGATCGAGGATTTCGTTCAACCAGCCCGGATCACCGCTGAGGATGGCCTGCTCAACCAGATCGAGGTAGCGTTCCAGCTCCTGACGAAAGCTCTCGCGAGTGCGCTCCCCGCGCGCCAGCCGGTGGACGACTCGCTCCACCCATCGCTGACGAACTTGCTTTAACAGTTCAACCACGCGCATGGTGAATTAAGTGTAAGCGAAGTGCAGGTATTTGCCAAGCTCAGGGCTGGCGGCTCAGCAGCCAGGCCAGCAAGGTATCGCCGACGGCTTGCAAGCTCTCCGCGGAGAGTTTGTCCAGGGTATCCGCCGTGGTGTGCCAGTATGGGTAATCGAAGTCGATGATGTCCACCGCCGGGATGCCCGCCTCGAGAAACGGGGTGTGGTCATCCAGCATGCGGTAGCCGTGGGTGGCGAGGAAGCGGTCGCTGTACCCCAGGGTGGCGGCCTGCGCCCAGATTTCAGCGATCAGCCGTGTGGAGGAGTTTTTCTCGATGGGGATGTTCAGCTCTCGGTCGCCGATCATGTCAACGATCACCACGGCCGCTGGCTCTCCCTCCAGTTGGGCAACGAAGGCGCGCGATCCCAGGATCCAATCCCAGCCGGGTATGCGTCCGTTGTCCTCGGCGTCGAAAAAGACCAGCCAGACGGGGTACGGCAGATCGTCCGGCAGAGCGCGCGCCAGTTCGAGCAGCACAGCCACACCCGAGGCACCGTCATTCGCCCCGGGGACGGGGTCCATGCGTCGCGCGGGATCAGGGTCCTGGTCGGCGTAGATGCGTGTGTCGTAGTGTGCCCCGAGGATCACCCACCCCTCAGCAGGGTTGGCTTCCCCCGCCCGGTGAGCGATCAGGTTGTAAATTGGCTGATCAAGGGCCTCGGTTTGCTGAACATCGACTTCCCAGCCAGCGTTTTGCAGCTCCTCTTGCAGCCACTGACGGAACTGCCGATGTCCCTCTTGCCCCGGTATACGCGGGCCGAAATTCAGTTGCGCGGCGGCGTCTGCGAGGGCGCGTTGACCGTCGAACGTTGGCGGGACGTTAGGGCGTAGGGCGCGCAAGGCGAATGCTCCGCTGCTGAGGAGCAGGATTAGCGTGATGGTTAGGAGGAGTGTGGCTTTTGTTTTGGGTGACATTGGTTTTGAAATGGACGTTACTTGTTGTGTTAATGGCTATGCGCATTTTCTATTACAACGAGACGATCCCCCTCACGCCAGCGAAGCCAAAAACTGCTCCAGCGCCTGCTCCGCCCGTTCGGCGTAGGCGGCCATGCGCTGACGTTTGTTGCGCCGCCCCTTCCCCACCCCGCCTTCAAGCGGCGGCAGGATGCCGAAGTTCGCCTTCATGGGCTGAAAGTCCGCCGCGCTGGCGTGGGTGACATAATGGCACAACGCCCCCAGCATGGTCTCGCGCGGCAGCGTCAGCGGTTGCTGACCGAGCAACAGACGCGCCGCGTTCCAGCCCGCCAGCAGGCCGGTGGCGATGTTCCCGGCGTAGCCCTCCACCCCGGTGATCTGCCCGGCGAAGAACAGATCATCCCGCTGGCGGAATTGCAGCGTTGGGCGCAGCAGCGACGGGGAGAAGATGAAAGTGTTACGGTGCATCTGGCCGTAACGGGCGAACTCGGCGTTCTCCAGGCCAGGGATCATACGGAACACTCGCCGCTGCTCCGGGAACTTGAGGTTGGTTTGAAAACCGACCAGGTTGTAAAGCGACCCGGCCAGGTCGTCCTGACGTAATTGCACCACGGCGTAGGGACGACGGCCGGTGCGCGGATCGGTCAGCCCGACGGGGCGCAGCGGGCCGAAGGCCAGCGTATCCGCGCCGCGCTGCGCAAGCACCTCCACCGGCAGGCAACCCTCAAAGAAAGTGTGTGCCCCGGCTTTCACGCCCTGCTCCAGTTGAAGCTCAAAGGATTTCAGCTCGATGCGTTCGGCGGTACGCAGCGCCTCCACGAAGGCGTAGTACTCATCCCGGTTCATCGGGCAGTTGATGTAATCGCCCTCCACCTGTTCGCCGCGACCATAGCGCGAGGCGCGGAAAGCGACATCAAAGTTGATCGACTCCAGTGTGACGATCGGGGCGATGGCGTCGAAGAAGTACAGGTGCTCCTGACCGGTCAATTCGGCGATGGCGGCGGAGAGGCGCGAGGAGGTCAACGGGCCGGAGGCGATTACGGCAGGCTTATCGGGGATGGCAGTCACCTCCTGGCGGACGATCTCCACGCGCGGGTGCGCCTCCAGCGCCTCGGTGACCAAGCGAGAGAACTCCCGGCGATCCACAGCCAGTGCGCCGCCCGCGGGGACGGCGGCCTGATCGGCGCAGCGCATCAGCAACGAGCCCATGCGGCGCAGCTCATTCTTCAACACGCCGGGGGCTCGGTCGGGCAAATTCGAACCGAGCGAATTCGAACATACCAGCTCGGCCAGGTCGGGGCCGGTGTGCGCGCCGGTTTCAACTTTTGGGCGCATCTCGTACAAGCGGACATGGACGCCGCGTTCGGCAGCCTGCCAGGCCGCCTCACTGCCCGCCAACCCACCGCCGATGATGATAAGTTTCTCCATGCTGCCGATTGTACCTCGATTCGAAGGCGGCGGGCGCACCGTCGAATGGCATACATCTTGCAACTTTAGCGATTAACCGCTATACTGAAACCACCTCCAGAGGCTGCCACATGTATCCTATCCATCTGCAACAACTCCGCCCGCAAACCACCGCCCACCTGGCGCAGACCATGACGCTGCTGAGCATGACCGCGGCCGAGTTGCAGCAAACCATCGAGGCGGAACTGGCGGCCAACCCTGCGCTGGAATTGGCTCCTATCCGAAGCTGCCGCACCTGTGGCCGTCGCCTGATTGACCCCGGCCCCTGCCCGCTGTGCAGCCGCCCCCAGGATCCCAACGACCTCGAGCCGATCGTCTTCACCACCGCGCGCCGGGATTACCACACCACGGGCAGCAACCTGGACACAGCCCACGCTGCCGAGGACCTCCCCGACGACAACCTCGCCCCGCAGATCGATCTGGCTGGCTATGTGCTGCGCCAAATCGCACCCGACCTAGCGGAAGAAGATCGACCGATCGCTGCCCACATCCTCACCAGCCTGGACGACGACGGCCTTCTCCCCATACCGCTGCTGGAGATCTGCCGTTACCATCACGCCTCGCCCGACCGCGTGCGCGCCGTGCTGCGGCTGATCCAGTTCGCTGAGCCAATCGGCGTCGGCTCGTCCGACACGCGCCAGGCCCTGTTGATTCAGCTGGAAGCCCTCGGTCGCCAGGACGAAACCGCCCGCCTGGCCGAGCGCGCCATTCGCGAGGGCATGGAAC
>CAZZFZ010000010.1:0-35859 GCA_964653835.1 uncultured Anaerolineales bacterium | reverse complement strand
CACACCCACCACCCCCTCCACAAAGGCATTCGCAGCGACATCGTAGACCACACGCACCCCTGGCTCTTCGGGGGCGTAGAACTCCACCAGGGTCTCCCCCACCCAACGCGGCGCAAAGCTGAGCCCCTGGCTCACAGCAAGCTCGCGTTCCATGCCGCTTTCCAAATCCTGCAGATAGAGCGTCACCGGCTTGCCGCTGTCTGCAAACGCCTGCTGCGCGTCGAGGTCGTAAAAGGCAGGGTAATCGCTGTAGACCAGCAGCCCGCCATCCGGGTTGAGAGCGAACTCGGTCTCGGCGTAAAGCGGCAGATCGCTGAGGTCGTATTCAGTCACCTCGCCGCTGGCAAGGTCAATCCGTAAGAGCAGCGCGGGCATCAAGCCATCCAGGAAAACAGCCCAAAAGACAGAAGCGTCCTGCAACCACTCCCCCAGCGAGAGAGTCAGGCGCTCATCCACCCACTCGAAGGGGTACTCGGCAAGCAGCGCCCCCTCGGGGTCGAGGAATCCCAGGCCGGAGAAAAACCCGTCCGGCGGCAGAGGATAGAGCACAGCGATCCAGCTCTCGTCCGGGGCGACGCGGAAATCCAGCCCCTGGGCGGCGAAGAGCATCTCCCCCTCCGGAACCTCGGCGGTATAACGCCAGAGTTGGTCTTCCCACGCATCGCCCGCCACATCGCCAACGCGCTTGAGCAGGTACAGACTATCACCCGTCATTTGATAGAAATGCGCGTGACCGGTAAAGACGTCCGTCGTGGTGAACGCCAGGTAGGGTTCACCGGCGGACAGATCATAAACGAGCACATCCAGGCTGGCTGGGTCTTCGGCGTTCTGGCCGAAGGCCACGCGGAATTCGCCACCTGGCGCTTCTTCCTGGGCGCGGGCAAAACGCAGAGGCTCGACGAGCGCGAGCAACAAGGCGAGGCCAAGCCCGATGCGGGTGATACGATTTCTCATGCTTCATCCTGTTCGTTGCAACAAA
Organism: uncultured Anaerolineales bacterium; assembly: GCA_964653835.1. Classification (GTDB taxonomy): domain Bacteria; phylum Chloroflexota; class Anaerolineae; order Anaerolineales; family UBA11858; genus J130. The sequence continues at coordinate 34,880 of CAZZFZ010000010.1, read as the reverse complement.
TCCGGATTAATCTTACCAGCAAAAGCCATTAAAGCAGTGAGTTTTGAACCGCAAAGACGCCAGGGTCGCGAAGAGAATTGGACATGTATCACCACAGAAAACGCGGAGTACGCGGAGAAAAAAAGGAAATCTCTGCGTTCTCTGCGCACTCGGCGGTGAATTCTGTTCAGACCATCCTCCCGAACTCCGGTTAAGCTATAATCCCGTAGGAAAGGAGACACGCCAATGGGGATTGCATTTACCACCACGATTTTGCTGATCGCGCTCGCCTTTGCCGCCATTCCTCTCTACCCGCGCCTGCTGAAGAAGAACCGACGCGGCGCGGCCGCGGCCCTCATCCTGGGGCTATACCTGATCGGCGCGGCGCTCTCGGGGGGGATTTACTTTTCCACAGGGAGCTTTTTCCTCAACGTCTTCCTATGTATTCCAGTTATATTTTTCATTTTCAACGCCGGAGCGCTCCTGTGGCACAACAGCCAGCATAAAGACGAATACGCGGCCCAACCCCGCCCCTGGCGGATGGCGCGCTGGCTGATCCCCCTGGCGCTGCTGGCCCCCTTTCTCAACACCAGCGTGTTCGACAGCGCGTGCAAAAAGCTCAACCGGCGCGACGCCGCAGCGATCATCGCCGCGGTGGAAGCCTATCGCGCCGATCAGGGGGAATTTCCTGCTGAGCTGAGCACGCTGATCCCCAACTATCTGGAATCCATCCCGGCGGGACACTGCACTCCCTGGAGTAGCCGAAGCACACTGCAATTCGAGCTGATGACCTGCAACCAGGGTGAAACTGTGCTGCTAACCGTGCCAATCGCCAACGGCGACTTCATTCAGCGTTATAATTTCGCCAGCAAGCAGTGGTCAGACGCCAGCTTTCTGGACGGCGTTTGCAGTTACCTGCGATAGAAAGGACCCCCCAACCCGATGCCCTCCCCCATCCACACCCTCGACCTGCAATTTCAGGGCGCACCGCGCGCCATCGCCGCTTACCTGATCCCTCACGCCCACGGCGGCGTGCTGGTGGAATGCGGCCCCGGCTCCACCACGGAAAACCTGACCGCGGCGCTGGCCGAACACAGCCTCACCCCCGCCGACATCACCGACGTACTGGTGACGCACATCCACCTCGACCACGCCGGCGCGGCGGGATGGATGGCGCGGCAGGGTGCGCGCATCCACGTGCACCACGTCGGCGCGCCGCACCTGATCAACCCAGAAAAACTGCTGCGCAGCGCCGGGCGCATCTACGGCGAGACGATGGACGCGCTGTGGGGCGAGTTCCTCCCTGTGCCAGAAGCGCAGATCAACATCCTGCACGATAACGACGCGATCGAGATCGAGGGCCTGGTCTTCCACGCCCTGGACACCCCCGGACATGCCTACCACCACATGGCGTACCTCTTCGAGGGCATCTGCTTCAGCGGGGACGTGGGCGGTGTGCGCATCAACGCCGTCGCCGCGCGGCACATCCGCCTGCCCACCCCGCCGCCGGAGTTTCACCTCGAGCGCTGGCGCGCCAGCCTGGCGCGATTCGCCGGGGAGGACATCCAGCGCATCGCCCCCACTCACTTCGGGGTCTTTGCCGATCCCCAGGAGCACCTGGCGGCGCTCGACCGCGCCCTGCAGGAAATCGAGCAATGGATGGAGAACCACTTGCCGGGGGAGCCGGAGGTCAAAACGCTCGAAAACGAGATCACCCGCTGGGAACAGGAACGCGCCCGCGCCGACGGCCTGACGGAAGAAGACCTGGCGATCTACGAGAGCGCCAGCCCGGCCTGGATGTCAGCCGCCGGTCTGCTGCGCTACTGGAATAAATACCGTATCCCGCATGAGTGATCCCCGGTGAACGCCGTCTCGATCCCCGCCCAACTGTCCCAACGGCTGCGCGCCGCCCGCCGCGTGGTGGCGCTGACCGGCGCAGGCATCTCCGCTGAGAGCGGCGTGCCCACCTTTCGCGACGCGCAGACCAGCCTGTGGGCGAAGTTCCGCCCCGAGGAACTAGCGACGCCTGCCGCCTTTGCCGCCAACCCCCGGCGGGTGTTGGAGTGGTACGAGTGGCGGCGCGAGCTGGTTTCCAGGGCGCAACCCAACCCCGCCCATCACGCTCTGGCCGCGCTGGAAAACCACGTCACCGCGGCGGGCGGTGAATTCACGCTGATCACCCAAAATGTGGATGGGCTTCACCAACAGGCGGGCAGCCAGGCGGTCATCGAGCTGCACGGCAACCTGATGCGCACAAAGTGCAGCCAGTGCGATCAGCCCGCGGAAAGGTGGGAGCCGCCCCAAACCCCGCCGCCCAAATGCCCTGCCTGCGGCGGCGACTTGCGCCCGGACGTGGTCTGGTTTGGGGAGAGTTTGCCCCCCGAGGCGCTACGCTCGGCGATGGCTGCGGCGCAACGCTGCGATTTGATGCTGGTGGTGGGGACTTCGGCGGTGGTGCAGCCCGCCGCCTCGCTGCCCCTGATGGCGGTGGAATCCGGCGCACGGCTTGTGGAGATCAACCCCGAAGAAACGCCGCTCACACCCTGGGCCGACTACGCCCTGCGCGGCCCGGCGGCCACCCTGCTCCCCGCACTGGTCAAAGCTGCGAGCGAAGCAGCATGAGCAGCGCGGCACGATCGCGAAGCGCGCATCCACCTCATTTCATTTTGGCGACCAGACCGAGCATGTGTCACGGGCAGCGTTATTCGTCAGGCGTTTCCACCAGAGCAGTCAACCCCGAGAGGGTGACCACCTGAAAACCACGGCGCTGCAATTCAGGCAGGATCACCCTCAGGGCTTTGGCCGTGCGTCGTCCGCGGCTCTGGTAATCATGCAGCACAATCACGTCACCGGGGCGCGACTTCCACAAGATATAGCGCGAGGCGAACCAGGCTGAACCAAGCTGCGGGTCATAGGGATAGACTGAACCGAGGGCGCAGCGATAACCGTGTTCGGCCATCACATCGAGCATGGCCTGGTTGTACCAGCCCGACCCCGGCCGCAGCCAGCGCGTCCCCCCAAATTGTTCCAGCACGGCATCGGCTTCCAGCAGCTTGCGCTCAAACTCCTCCAGGGGTAATTGGATGCTGGGTTCATCGGCAGTGAGGTGGTTACCCAGTTCGTGCCCATCAGCAACCATGCGCCGCACCAGCGCCTCGTTGCCCGCCACCCGCTCCGAAATCAGAAAGAAGGTCGCCTGGGCGTTGTACTCCCGCAATATGTCCAGAATCAGGGGCGTGGTCTGGCCGTCGGGGCCGTCGTCAATCGTCAGGGCGACGACCGGGCGATCGGTGTCCACAGTGTACAGCACCTCAGGCGAGCGATGGCGCAGGCGGGCGAAAATCCAGCCCGGCTGTAACAAAACCACCCCCCCGAAAACCAGCGAAGTCACCCCCAGCAGCGAAAACAGAATCGTCAACATGCGCGGTACATCACTCCTCCACCAGCATGCGGCGCAGCACCTTGCCGATGAATGATTTTGGCAGCTCCTCGCGGAACTCGATCTCCCAGGGGACGGCGTACTCCTCCAGCCGCTTGCGGCACAATTCGAGCAACTCCTCCTTCGTCAGGCTGGTTCCGGGCCGGGGGACGACAAACGCCTTGACCCGTTGCCCATCCTCCCTCGCGGAGACGCCGACTACCGCGGCCTCGAGCACTTTGCTGTTCTCGTAAAGCACCTCTTCCACATCCCGCGGGTAGACGCTGTACTCCCCGGCCATGATGGTATCGCGCTTTCGGCTGATGATGGTGAAGAAGCCATCCGGATCCATCACGGCCACGTCGCCGGTCGCCAGCCAGCCATCGCGCAGCACTTCGTCCGTGGGGGCAGAGTCCTCCAGCGGCCAGTAGCCGCGCATCACCTGCGGACCGCGCACCAGCAACTCGCCGATCTGTCCGGGGGGTAAATCCTCGCCGGTGACCAGGTCTACAATGCGGGCGTCGGTGTTGGGGATGGGCACGCCGATGGAGCCGGCCTTTTCCTTGCCGGCGAGCGGATTGGCGTGCGTCACTGGCGCGGCCTCCGTCAGACCGTAGCCCTCCACCAGGCGGCCGCGGGTGAGCTTCTCAAAGGCTTCCTTCACCTCCACCGGCAGCGGAGCCGCCCCGCTGATGCACGCTTTGATCGAATCCAGCCCGTATGAGCGCACGTCGGGGGCCTGGTTAATTAACGCGTAGATGGACGGCACGCCGGGGAAGATGGTGGGGCGATACTCGCGGATGTGCCCCAACACCTGCTCCAGCTCGAACACCGGCAGCAGCACGATGGTGGCCGCGATGGCGATGGGGATGTTCATCGCCGTGGTCATGCCATAGCTGTGCGTCAACGGGATGACGGCGAGGAAGACCTCACGCCCGTACTGCACCTCGGGGATCCAGTGGCGCGTCTGAAAGGCGTTCGCCAGCAGGTTCAGATGGGTCAGGCACACGCCTTTGGGTTCGGCGGTGGTGCCGCTGGTGAACAACACCGCGGCCAGGTCTTCGCTGTTAACGGTCACGCCAGGAGAATCGGGCGGAGCATCGAGGAGCAGGTCTTCCATCTGGTAGTGATCCTCCGCGGGCATGAGACGCTCAGAGGGACGAAAACCGGCAGCCTTCCAGCGCTCCAGCAACTGACGGTACACCCGCGCCGAAAGCGCGGCGCGAATATCGGTGAAGATGATCTTAATGGGAACGCGCTTTTGCAACTGACGCGCCAGGCCGAGGAACTCATTCAACGTCACCAGTACCTGCGCGCCGGTCTGCTGCACCTGACGAAAGATCTGTACCGCACCGGCCTCGGGGTTAGGGAGCACTACCACGCCGCCGATTTTGAGCACGGCGTAGTACGCAATAATCATCTGGGGGATATTGGGCAGCACGATCATCACCCGGTCGCCGGGGCGCACGCCCAGGCCACGGAGCGCATGGGCAAAGCGGTTAGCGCGTTGATCGAGCTGGCGGTAGGTCAGGCGCGAGCCGTAAAACACCGTCGCAGTCTGATGCGGCACGCGCTCGGCGGCGGCTTCCAAAAAGCGATGCAACGGCTGGCGGGGGATCGGGCAGGTGTAGGGGGTGTGGGTACCGTAATTGTTCAACCACGGTCGGCGGGCGAGCAACTGAGAGCGAAGGCCGCCCTCGCGCCACAGCCGCTTGCTGCCTCCGGCCTCCTCCTGGACAAAGCGCTCAATCGCCCGATTGACGGCCTGATGGCGTTCAAGCTGCACCTTGTGTTTGGATGCGCCCACGTCCATCACCTCGGCGCCTGGGATGGCCTGTTTCACTCGGTCAAAAACCCAACGCGGGAAATAGCGGTCGCGCTCGCCGGTGATCACCAGCGTGGGGGTTTGGATTTTTTCCATCAGCTCCCATCCTCGCCAGCGCCGCAGGTTGTTGAGCATCATGCGCTTCATCACGTGCACTTCGGCGTTCCAGCGGGGGCGGTATTTCCACAAGGGGCGGAAGATCGCCACCGGCACGCGCGAGAGCAGCGCGGCACTGCGCGGCAGGGGATACTCGCCAGCCGTGGCGATCAGAATTAATTTTTCCAACCGTTCGGGGTGCGCGGCGGCGTATTCCACACAAATCGAGCCGCCAAACGAGTGTCCCACCAAAACGAACTTCTCCGACAAATCCAAAGCCTCAGCGATGGCGTCAATATCATCCACCAGTTCCGGCATGGTGTACTCACTGAAGGGCGCGTCGCTCAGCCCGTGGCCGCGCAAATCGGGGACAACGACGCGGTACTGATGCCCAAAATGATTGATCTGATACTCCCACGTCTCAGCGCAACCGGCGTAGCCGTGTACCAGCACCAACGTTTTCTCCGCCCCCTCCGGATGAACATCCACCACGCTCAGGCGGGCATCCGCCACCCCGCGGATGGGGACTTCGACACGGTAGAGGTTTAAATCCAGTTGAATCTGACGGCTTTTAAGACCGCGTGGCTCTTTGAGCATCGCTTCCTCCTCTGGCAAGGATCGGTCGGCACACTGATTGTACTCGATGGTGGGGGGAAAACCAACCCAGGCTGAACCTCCCGCAGGAAAAAAAACCTCCCGCAGACTGTCAGCCTGCGGGAGGTTCTCTCGCCGATGTTTTGAACGGAACGTCGCTAGAACATCAAATCGTTAATCTCTTCCAAAACCTGACGCGATGGACGCAGGCGATCCTGCCCCATGCGGTTGAGCGGCTCAGCGGGCAGATCGTACAAATCAAAGAGCGAAGGGGCTTCCGGTTTGATGTAGATCAGGCCAGTGAGCAGTTCCTGATTGCGGTTGGCCTCCTCTAGCATGCTCATGACGTGGGCGCGATCGGTGGGATCGTGGCCTTTATCCAGCTTACGCAGGATGATGCGCGAACCATCGTGCAGCGTGACCTCTTTACTCTCGCCTTCCCCGTAGTCCACCATGATTTCCTCGGCAGCGGGGACAAATAACAGGTCGTGCAGCGGCGCTTCGTGCTCCTTGCCCCAGGCATAGGAGTGATAGGCGTCGTCTCGATTATTGAACGTCACACACGGGCTGATGATATCGAGGATAGCGATGCCGCGGTGATTGAGCGCTGCCTTCACCAGTTCCTTGACCTGCTTGGGATCACCAGCAAAGGAGCGGGCGACAAAGGTCGCCTGGCTGACGATGGCCTCCCAGACGATGTCAATGGGCATGTAGGGGTTCTGGCCGTGCCCCTTAAGCTGCAAGCCCTCTTCAGCCGTCGCCGAGAACTGCCCTTTAGTGAGGCCGTAAACGCCGTTATTGGCAACGATATAAACCAATGGCAGGTTGCGACGCATGACGTGCTTGAACTGCCCCATGCCGATGCTGGCCGTATCGCCGTCGCCGCTCATCGCCAAGCCACGCAGTGAGGTATCAGCAAACAGCGCGCCGGTCGCCAGGGAGGGCATGCGCCCATGCAGGCTGTTGAAGCCAAAGGAGCGCCCCAGGAAGTAGGTCGGCGCTTTGCTGGAACAGCCGATTCCGCTGAACTTGACGATCTCTTCCGGGACCAGGTTCAACTCATAGCAGGCGGCAATGATCTGACTGGAAATGGAGTTATGACCGCAGCCCTGGCACAGGGTGGTCGGCGCGCCGCGGTAATCCGTCTTTGAAAGGTTCACCAGGTTAACTTTTGGTGCTCGTGTAGCCATATCAGTTACGCTCCTCTTGCAAAATGGCCTGGGTGATCCAGGCAGCGGTCAGCGGCAGGCCATCGTTGTGGGTGACAGAGATCAAATCCGTGGCGCGTTCGGGCACTTCCAGGGAAAGGATTTGTTGCAACTGCCCATCGCGGTTCATCTCCACAACGTAAACGCGCTCATGGTCGTGGATGAACTCGCTCACTTCCCCATTGATGGGCAACGCCCGCAGGCGCAGGTAATCCACTGGGAGGTCTTGCGTCGCCAGGCGATCCTGCGCTTCCCGCACAGCAGGATCGGTGGAGCCAAAAGCGATGATCCCCACGCGCGCGCCATCCACCGGATGCAGTTCAGGAGCAGGCACGTAGCCGCGCGCCGTCTCAAACTTGAGGCTCAAACGCTCCAGGCTGCGCTCCCAGATCACCGGGTCCTCGCTGTAATTGGTGTATTCATCATGCCCGGTGCCGCGGGCAAAATACCCCGCCCGCGGGTGGCGGTTCCCCAAAACGGTGCGATAGGGGATGCCGTCGCCGTCCATGTCGAGGTAGCGTCCCCAGTTCTTGAATTTCTCCGAATCCAGGTCTTCTTCCCACAACACCTTGCCGCGATCCATATCCTCTTCTGGATAGGCGAAGGGTTTGGTCATCCACTGATTCATGCCCAGGTCGAGGTCGCTGAGCACAAAGACGGGGGTTTGCAGGCGCTCGGCCAGGTCAAACGCCCGCCAGCCGAACTCGAAGCACTCGTACACCGAGCCAGGCAGCAGGACGACGTGCTTGGTATCGCCATGGCCGAGGAAATAGCACAGGTTGATATCGCCCTGGGAAGTGCGGGTGGGCAGGCCGGTGCTTGGCCCCATGCGCTGCACATCCCAGACCACTACCGGCACTTCGGCGTAATAAGCCAGACCGGTGTACTCCGCCATCAGGCTGATGCCTGGCCCGGAAGTCGAGGTCATCGAGCGCAAACCGGCCCAACCGGCGCCGATGGTCATCCCGATGGCCGCCAGCTCGTCCTCCGCCTGGACGACGGCAAAGGTGTTCTTGCCAGTGACCGGGTCCTTGCGATATTGCTTCAAATAGTGATCCAACGCCTCAGCCAGGCTGGAGGCCGGGGTGATCGGATACCAGGCGGCGAACTGCACACCGCCGAACATGGAACCCAGGGCAGCAGCCGTGTTGCCATCGGCCATGATGTAGCCTTCGGTGGCGTCCATCGGCTCCACCACAAAGGGGTCTTGTTTTTCCAGGTTTTCAGCCGCCCAGCTCATGGCTTTCTGGATGACCCCGTAGTTCAGATCAATCGGTTTTTGCTTGCCCTTGAAGTGGAAATCCAGCGCCTGATAGATCTTCTCGGCCTCGATGTCCAGCATCTGCGCCAGCACGCCCACGTAGACCATGTTGGCGACGTAATCGCGCAAATTGCTGGGAGCGCCGGATTCGCGCGCCAGCTTCTTCACCGGCATGGGGTAAGCCACTACGTCGTCGCGGGTGATCGCCTGCTTGATATCATCAGCGTAGAAGAACACCCCGCCCGGCGCAACCATGTTCAGGTCTCTGGCGAAGGTCACCGGGTTCATGGCGACGACGATCTCCGTGGTCTCCCGTCGCGCCAGGTAGCCCTCTTTGCTCACCCGAATGGTGTACCAGGTGGGCAACCCCTGGATGTTCGAGGGGAACAGGTTTTTCCCCGAGACGGGAATCCCCATCTTGAACAGAGCGCGCAAAATTGTCAGATTCGAAGTCTGACTGCCGGAGCCGTTCACCGTCCCCACCGTGATGGAAAAATCATTCACCACGTGGTCAGCAGTGACGACACCTTGAGGTTGGGTTTGTGTTTGTTGGGTTGACATGCATGCTCCTGATTACGGTTGATGCGATTATTTCGCCGGGCCAACTACCATTCAGGAGAATTGGCGCCCGGGCGATGATACAACAAATCGGTATGGGTCAAGAGGGCCTGGTAACCGGCATCCAGGTCCCCCGAACAGATAGCGTCCACCATCTTCTGGTGATACGTCCACACCTCTTGCAAATAGTTGTAATCAGCATAGACGTTGAGGCCGGAGGCCTCATAGGCTTCCCAGTAGGCCTCCAGAATCCCCAGCACAAAGGGGTTGTCCAGCCGTTTGTAGATCAACAGATGGAACTGACGATGTTCCTCGTGGGGGATGCGGATCGGCGTGCCGCGCAGTTTCTCCCAGGCCTGCTCCACCAGCGCGAGGAGCGCCTGATGGTCTTCTTCCGTCAGCGAGGCAACCGCCTGATGCCAGTAACTGGCCTCCAGATGCTTGCGCATATCAGCGAAGGCTTCAAAGTTTTTAGGATCCACTTTGATGGCATAGGAGAGCGATTGCCACACGGCGGGGAGAAAACGATATGGCAGACGGCGAATGCCGGTGCGGGGACGCACTTCCACAAAGCCCAGCGCCTTGGCAACTTCAAGCTGCTCGCGCAGCCGGGACACGCTGACCCCCAGCTCCGCACTCAAATCGTTCATCGCCGGCAGGTGCTCGTCGTCATGGCCGTTTTGCGCGCTTTTGGCAAGGTAGGCCAGGAACTGGGAGGGAACGCGCCAGTAATTCATCCGATCTCCGTCATATAAATCCGATTAATCTTATTATTCGCAGGAATATTCTAGCACGGCAGGCGGGAGGCGTCAAGGAAAATCGAAACAATGCATCGCGCCTACACAGGGCGCTAATGCAACCACAGAGTTAAAGAACGCCCCCTGAGCAGCCCCCTCAGGTTGGATAGCATGGGTTGAATCGCCGGGATCAGGACTTAAGCATTTCCACCGCTGCGGCGGCCATCAAGGCGGCAGCGCGCGGCAGGGCATCCTCGTCAAAATCGAATTTAGGGTGGTGATGTTTGGCGTCCAACCCCCTCGTCGGGTCGGCCGAGCCGACCATGAAGTAGCAGCCGGGGATATCCTGCATCATCAGCGACATATCCTCCGACCCCATCGTCTGGAAGTGGCGATCCAGCTCTGCTTCGGGGAACAGGGCCTCGGCGACGCGCTGAACCCGCGCTGCCACGGCGGGATCGTTGATCACCGCGGGGGTGGCGTCTTGCAGATTGACCTCCGCAGTGCAGCCCATCGCCCCGGCCACCGCGGCGACCACTTCCTCAAAGCGCCGCAGCACCAGTTCGCGCGTCGCAGGCGCGAAGGTGCGAATCGTGCCCTGCAAATCCACCGCTGGCGGGATGATGTTAAAGGCCGAGCCGCCGTGGACGCTGGTCACGCTGACCACGGCGGTATCCACCGGGTCCACGTTGCGGGAGACGATGCTTTGCAGAGCGTTGATCACCTGCGCAGCGGCCAACACCGGATCAGTCGCCTGATGGGGCAGCGCGCCGTGACCGCCCTTCCCCGCGATGCGCACGCTGAAGGCATCGGCGGCGGCCATCACCGGGCCAACCCCCACCCCCAGCCAGCCCAACGGCCGTTCATTCCACAAATGCAGCGCCAGGGAGAAATCCGGTCGCGGGTTTTGCAACACCCCCTCCGCCACCATGCGCGCCGCGCCGCCCAGACCTTCCTCGGCGGGCTGGAAGACCAGCTTGACCGTACCGGCCATCTCTTCCTGATGCGTCGCAAGCATGCGAGCGACGGTCAGGCCAATGGCAGTGTGACCGTCATGACCGCAGGCGTGCATCACACCCGGGGTTTGCGAGGCGTATTCCGCGCCGGTTTGCTCCTCGATGGGAAGCGCGTCCATATCGAAGCGCAGCAGCACCACAGGCCCAGGGCGCGCACCTTCGATCAGCGCGACCACCCCCGTCTCGGCGATGCCGGTGCTGACCTCCAGGCCCAGGGCGTTCAACTCTTTCGCGACGATCCCCGCGGTGCGCACCTCCTGAAAACCCAGCTCCGGGTGACGATGGAAATCGCGCCGCAGGCCGCGGGTGTACTCAAACAGTTGTTGTGCTTCCTGAACCCAATCCGTCATTTGGCTTGTGGCAGGCTGATCTCATCGCGATGGAATTCTTTAATCCCGCTCTCCGGGAGTTTGACCAGCACGGTCTCCTTGAGGGCGTTGACCTTAATCACCTTGCCCTCCCCCTGCGGGGTCATGACGCGCTTTTTGACCTTGGGCATCCCCTTGAGGGCCTCGGCGTAAACTTCATACTCGTGACGCAGGCAGCAACGCAGGCGGCCGCACATCCCGGTGATCTCCGAGGAGGCCAGCGAGACGTTTTGCGCCTTCGCCATTTTGATGGTGATCGAGCACGATTCTCCCATGTAGAGCGAACAGCAGCGCGTCTCCAGACCGCAGGCGCCCATCCCTCCCATAATACGGGCGGCATCGCGGGGGCCGATCTTGCGCATGGTGATCTGCGCTTTGTAGAGGCTCTGCATGGCCTTGCGCACCGGCGTGAGGTTGAGCTTGCCCTCGCCCTCATAGGTGTAGAGGAAAACCAACTGGTCGCCGCTCAAGTTGAACTCCGCAGCGATGATCTTCACTCCTGCAAGCCGGGCTGCCCGGACCTTCGCCTGGCAATTGACCAGCGCCTCGGCCTCTTTTTGTTCCCAATACTGACGCAAGAGCAGATCGCGCGGCGTCGCCCGCCGGACGATCGGCTTCCAACTGCCGTTTTCCGGCGGTTTGGGGTTTTCAAGGATCTGCACCACTTCCACAAGCTGCGGCCCGCGGTTGGTCTCAACGATCACGCGGTCGCCGACCAGCAAATCATCGCGGTGTGAATTGGCGCTGTAGTGGTAAATTTTGCCGCCCCGTTGAAAGCGGACACCGATCACAAAATCATTCATAGAGGCAATTTTACCGCAGAATTTTGCTTATCCGATGAAACCAGTCAGGTTTTCCTTTATACCCCAGACATCGGAAGTCTTCGAGACTTCCGATGTCTGGGCGCCCTCTCCCGATGCAGGATTCGGTTGCGGAGGGGTAATTTCAACAAACCGCGAAGAAGTCCGGCTTTTGAGAAAAGCCGGACTTCTCCCCAGGGGGGCATTCGCATTACTATTTCACAAACTCAATCGGGACGACGTTTTCCTGCTGCATGGCGGCCACGCTGACCTTAGCGGCCAGGTCTTCGGCCACGGCCTTGAGCGCCTGGGCCACCGGGCTATCCGGCTTGGAGACAACCACTGGCGCCCCGGCGTCACCGCCTTCGCGCACCGCCGGGTCGAGGGGGATTGCGCCGATGAACGGCACGCCGCTTTCCTCGGCCAGCTTTTTACCGCCGCCGCTGCCGAACACGTCCATGCGCGTGCCGTCGGGCAGCTCCAGGTAGCTCATATTCTCCACAATGCCGAAGATGGGCACGTTCAATTCGCGGAACATCTCCAACCCACGGCGAGCGTCATCCAGCGAGACCTGCTGCGGCAGGGTGACGATCACCGAGCCGCTGAGGGAGAGGATCTGCGCCAGACTGAGCTGGGCGTCACCGGTCCCCGGGGGCAGGTCAATCACCAGGTAATCCAGCTCATCCCAGGCCACATCGGTAAGGAACTGGCGGATGGCCGAATGCAGCATCGGGCCGCGCCAGATCAACGGCTGGCCGGGTTTGACCAGAAAGCCAATGGACATCAACTGCACGCCATACGCCTCGGCAGGAACCAATTTATCCCCGCGCGGCGGGGGCAGCTTCTCGACCCCCATCATGGTGGGCACGTTGGGGCCATAGATATCAGCATCCAGCAGACCAACGCGAGCGCCGCTTTGCGCCAGCGCCACCGCCAGGTTGACCGCCACCGTGCTCTTGCCCACGCCGCCCTTGCCGGAGGCCACCGCGATGGCGTTGCGTACCGGCATGGCGAGCAGGCCGCGGTTGCGCCCGTCGCTGGGCACGGCAGCGTCCATTTTGACTTCCACCTTTTCCACGCCAGGGAGGGCCTGCACCGCGGCGATCGCCTGTTGCTGCATCTGATTTTTCATCGGGCAAGCCGGTGTGGTCAGCATGATGGTGAAGCGGACCTCCCCGCCCTTTATTTCCAGATCGCGGATCATGTTCAGGGTGACCAGATCCTTGTGCAGATCCGGGTCTTGCACCTGGTGCAGAGCAGCCAGGACTGCTTCCTGCGTAACTTTTTCAGCCATAACTACCTACCTATCATCAAATAAAGGGGCATCGCACCGACGTAGCGGGACGACACCCCAAAGAGTTGTGTGAAAAGCTGTTACTTTGGAAAAACAGCTTTTCAGTTCGTTGAAACGTCAAGCCTTGCCGCGCCGGGCTTTGGCCGCGCTCTTCTTGGCGGCTTTTTCGGCGCGCGCCGCCTCTTGCAAAGCGTAGTTGCGCGGGCGAATTTCCTTGTAGTACTCCGCCGGTTTGAGCAGCTTTTCCTTATCGTAGATGTTGTTCGCGTGCCGGTCATACACGGCCAGCTCATAGTCGTGATCCATGATGATGGCGTCGAAGGGGCAGAATTCGGCGCACAGACCGCAGTTCATGCACACATCCACATCAATGAAGAACTCCGCCGGTTCGGGCACCGGGCGACCGGTCTCCGGGTCTTCCGAGCGATGGATCCAGATGCACTGCGGCGGGCACACCTTGGCGCAGATGCCGCAGGACGTGCAACGGATCTCGCGCTTGCCGTCCTCGCTCTCGTCATAGACCAGGAAGGGGATGAAGCGAAACTCTTCGGGAGTGGGCAGCTTTTCTTCCGGATACTGCACCGTAAAGATGCCGCGCGCGTCCTTTCCGCTGCGATAGGCAATGCCTTCCTTCGTCCCGTAGCGGCTCTTGCCCATGCGGAGATCATCTACATAGGTATCAATAAAGTGCTTTAGGGTTACGCCTAACCCTTTCAGGATTCCCTTGCCATACATATCGTCTCTCCCGTTTAGCGGTCGGTTTCGCCCAATACGATGTCGATTGAACCGAGGATGATGATCGCGTCAGCGACCTTATCACCCTCGCACATTTTGCCCAGCGCGGTCAGGTTGATGAACGATGGCGCCCGCACGTGATAACGCCAGGGGTTGGCGCTGCCATCGGAAACGATGTAGAAGCCCAACTCGCCCTTCGGGCCTTCCACGCGCCCATAGGCCTCGCCCGCCGGGACGCGGATCGAGTATTTCGGCTTGCCGGAGATGATCTCGCCCTCAGGCAGGTCATCCAGCGCCTGTTGCAAAATGCGGATGCTCTGGCGGATCTCATCCAGGCGGATCAAATAGCGGTCATACACATCACCGTGGTAGCGCACCGCCACGTCGAAGTCGAAGCGGTCGTAAATGCCATAAGGATCAGCGCGGCGCACATCGTAAGGCACGCCAGAAGCGCGCAGCACCGGGCCGGCGGCGGAGTAAGCGATGGCCTCCTCCGGCGTGAGCACGCCCACACCCTCGCAGCGCGCCCGCACAATCTCGTTTTCCGTCAGATAGCGATCCAGCTCGTCAATCTTGCGCGGCAGGCGCTCAAAGACCAGATCGCGCATCTTCTCATACACTCCCGGCGGCAGATCGCGCGCCACGCCGCCAAAGCGGAAGTAGTTGCACATCATGCGCGAACCAGCCACGGCCTCGAAGATATCCAGGATCAGCTCGCGCTCTTCTAGCGCGTAGAGCATCGGGGTGAAGAACGCCCCCAGGTCGTTGAGCAGCGTCCCGATGGCGAACACATGGTTGACGACACGGGTGAACTCCGCCATGATCACGCGCAGATACTCGGCACGCTCCGGCACCTTCGCCTTATCGCCAAGCAGCTTCTCCACCGCCTGCACATACCCCCAGTTGTTGCTCATCGAGGAAAGGTAATCTAGGCGATCGGTGAAGGGGATGTTCATCAAATAGGTGTTGCGCTCGCCGATCTTCTCGTGGTTGCGATGCAGGTAGCCCATCACCGGCTCCAGGCGCACGACCGTCTCGCCTTCCAGCGAAACCACCATACGGAAGACGCCGTGCGTGGAGGGGTGCTGCGGCCCGAGGTTGACGACCACCTGCTCGGTTTTGAGGTCATCATCGCCATCCCCAGATTTGAAGCCGCGCAATCCACCATAGAAACCCTCATCCCCTACCGGCGTCCATTTCTCCGGGTCGAACTTCTCAGGGTAGACCACATTCTTCCCAAAGGGGTTCTTGTCCTCGGCGCGGTGGACATCCCCGTCCGGCCAGCGGCTATCGAAGGGCTTCTTCTCTTCCTCGTAATAGGCCTCTTTCCAATCTTTGCGCAGCGGGTGACCAGCGAAGCCCTCCCACATCAGGATGCGCTTGAGGTTGGGATGCCCTTCAAAGCGGATGCCGAGCAAATCCCAGGCCTCGCGCTCCTGGAAATCCGCGCCCTGGTAGACGCCCACCAGCGAGGGGACGACGGCCTCCTCGCGGGAAACCTGCACCTTGAAGACCAGCGCGCCGCCGCCGGTGGATTTATAGGCGTGGTAGACCACCTCCATCTTGCCCTCGGGGAGGTAATCCACCCCGGTGACCGAGGAGAGGTAATCGTAGCCGAACTCGTCTCGCAGCGCGGTGGCAAACTCCACCAAACGATCCGCGGCGACGATGTAGCCCTGGTACCCCTTGCGCTCGTCCAGGGAAACTCCCTCGGGGAAACGCGCCAGGATGTCGTTTTCAGCAATCAAAGTTGTGTCGGTCATGCTTATCCCTCCACCTGAGCCTGGTCAGCCGCCTGAGCCAGTTTCACCTGAAATTCGGGAAAATCCCGGGGGTCAATCAAATCCGGCCCCAGGATCGGGACGGGGATCGCCGGCAAATCTTCCTTCTGGTACCAGCGCACCGTCTTGATGGATTGCTTGTCCATCATCTCCTGGAGCTTCATCAAACCATAGAGCAACGCCTGAGGGGTTGGAGGGCAGCCGGGGATGTACACATCCACGGGAAGGAACTTGTCAATCCCGGATACCACATTGTAGCCCTCTTTGAAAGGGCCACCGCCCGAAGCGCATGCGCCCATAGCGATCACGTACTTCGGCTCCGGCATCTGGTTGTAGAGGCGCACAATCTGCGGCACCATCTTCTTCGTCACCGTGCCCGAAACCAGCATCACATCCGCCTGGCGCGGGCTGGGGCGCATGATCTCCATGCCAAAGCGGGAGAGGTCAAAGCGGCTGGCCGCCGTGGCGATCATCTCGATGGCGCAGCACGCCAGGCCAAACATCATCGGCCAGGCCGAGTAACGCCGTCCCCAGTTATACAGCTTATCAAGCGTAGTGACGGCCACCGTGTTTTGCATCTCCGGCGGAATCTCATATCCTTTTGCATTCAGTTCTTCCGACATCGGTAAAAACTCCTTGCGTTTCGTCAGATTATCTGGCAAACGGCCTCCACCGTTTGCGCTGGCAGCGGACAGGCCCCATCTACGGGGATGCGCTCCTCAGATCGGAGACGCAAGCTCAATTATACCCGCCAAAAATGGGAAGTCAACGCGGATTAACGCAAAAAACCTTTTGCGTTAATCCGGTATAATTACACTATGCAAAAGTCACAGGAACAAATTCTACAGGTGCTACGGACGCGCCACATGGTGACCGCCCGCGAGATCAGCCGCGACCTGTATATGACCCCCGCCAACGTGCGCCATCACCTCGCCAACCTGGAAGCGCAAAACCTGGTGGAGGTAATCGGGGAGCAACGCGCCGGGGGACGCGGCCGCCCCAGCAAACTCTACACCCTCACCCACCAGGCCAGAGAAAACAGCATTGACCTGCTGGTGGACGCTCTGCTCAAGGCGCTTCTGGTGGACGGCGATGCCGCGCACGCCTTCGCGGGCGTCATCCCCCACCTGTTCGGCCCGGCTCCTGAGAGGGCATCCTTTATACAGCGGTTGAACGAAACCACGACGCGTTTGAACGCCTTGAAATACCAATGCCGTTGGGAGGCCTCTCCCGAAGGGCCGCGGGTGATACTGGGGCACTGCCCCTACGCCGCCGTGCTGGCCGAAAACCCGGAACTTTGCCAGATGGATCAGGCCGCGCTGGAATACCTGCTTGGCGTCCCGATGCAACAGGTCGCCCGGCTGGAGCGCGGCCCCCAGGGCGCGCCGCGCTGCGTGTTCACCCGCAAGGAAACGTAACGTGCAACTTGAGATTCTTTGGGGAAGAAACCACAGATGACCACAGGTAACCGCAGATGAACGGGATAGCAACATAAACAATCCGTGTGGATCCTATTCATCTGCGGTTCATATTTGACGCTCAAAGCCGCCAAGAACGCCAAGTTCTGTTGTTTTTCTCTTCGCGTTTTCGCGGTCCACCTCAACGATGCAACTGCTGGAAAAAGGCTTCCAGGCCGCGGTAGCACGACGCGCTGAGTTTGTGTCCGGCGTCGGATTCGCAATAGGTCACCCGCGCCCCGACGGATTGGAGCACCTCGACGGCGCGGCGCGCCTGCGCCACGGGGACGAGGGGATCAGTGCGACCGTGGGTAATGAACACCGGCAGGCCAGCGAGCGCTTCCTGCGGCAGGTGCGCTTCGGCATCGGCGGGTAGGAACCCGGCCAGCGCGGCCAGCGCGCTCACCCGCTCCGGGTACAGCAGAGCGAAGGCGTAGGCCAGCGCCGCTCCTTGACTGAACCCCACCAGCCGCAGGGAACGAAAATCCGCCGCCGGGAATCCCGGCCACGCGTCCATCAGAGCCAGCAACGCCTCCACCGCCGGGCGAAACGCATCGAGTTGCGGCCAGGAGCTTCCCTGTGACGAGGGCGGATACCAGCTATAGCCCCCCATCGAGGCTGGATGCGGCGCGCGCGGCGCGACCAACAAGTGATCGGTCGGTAAGCGGGAGGCGAACACCCACATGGCGTTCTCGTCGCCCGTCCAGCCGTGGAGCAACAACGCCACCGGATGTGGGTCTGTGCCCGCCGGAACCCGCAGGCGCAGCTTCCAGCCCTGAACTTCGAGTTGTGTGGTTTCCATAGCAAAGAGATTATTGCTGCCGGGCGCGCCGGACGAACCAGTCCATCCCCCAAAGCAGCGCGGCGATCAACACCAGCGGGGCCAGCCCGGCCCCCAGGCAGAGCAACCCCATCGCCGCCGCCCCGCGCCCGTAGAACAGATAAATCAGCCCATCCCCCACCAGAAAGAGCAGCAAAATAAAGCCGATCAGCGAACGCACGTGAGTCTGGCGGGCGTAACGGCGCAGGTCGCGGCTCACCGGAATCCCCCTCCCAAACGGCGCGCCAAGCGGCGGCTCCAATGAACCGCCCGGCGGATTTGGGGCAGCGCCGCCTTGGCGGCCTGTTCCCCCAGTCTGACCACATCCGAGACGTTGACGCGCTCCAGATAGCCGACGTGCCCGACGTCCGGTCGGATGACCACCTCGGGGCGTTCAAGCTGCAAACGTGTCTCCGTCACGCCGATGATGCTGATATCCACCGAGCGCAGGAAGATATCGAACGCCTGGGCGACGCGCAGGCGGGCGATACGCTTGAGCAAGGGCGCAGTCGCCCCAAAGCCGGGCGTCGGCAGGGTACGGCGCTTCTCCAGCGAGGGAGAGAGCACCACGGCCACCACCGGCAACCCGCGCAGGGGAGAAATCTCCCGCGCCAGACCGACGGGTACAGGGTCCATTACGCCGCCATCAATCAACAGGTAATCTCCCCACTTTTTGGGTGGGAAGATGCCCGGGATGGCGATCGTCGCCATCACCGCGTCCAACACGCGCCCATCCTTGAGGACGACTTCCTGTCCGGTCTCCAGGTCCACCGCGGTGAGCGCGCAGGGGATGCGCAAATCGTCGAAGGTGCGCTCCCCCAGCAGCGGCAAAAGCAAATCCACTACCCCCTTGATGCCCAGCAGCCCCGGCCCATCCGGGCGCGAGCCAAAGAGATGCCCCTGATCCACCCGCGTCATGTGCGCTTCAATCTCATCCGGGCTGTAGCCAGCCGCATAAACCGCCGCGGCCATCCCTCCGGCGCTCGTCCCGGCGATGGCGCGGATGCGAAAGCCCTCGCGCTCCAGCACCTTCAGCACGCCGATATGCGCGTTCCCTTTTGCCCCACCCCCACCCAGGGCGACAACGACATCTCCCGACATCAGACTGTTTCCTCAACTTCCACAGGGATATAAAACTGCCGCCGGTAAAGATCGGCATACAGGCCGCCGCGCGCCAGCAGTTCCTCATGCGTGCCAGTCTCCACAATTTCGCCGTGATCCATCGCCAGGATGAGATCGGCGTTGCGCACCGTGGAAAGGCGATGGGCGATCACGAAGCTGGTGCGCCCAGCGAGCAGGCGCGCCAGGGCCTGCTGAATCAACGCCTCAGTGCGCGTGTCCACGCTGGCCGTGGCCTCATCCAGGATGAGGATGCGCGGGTCGGCCAGGATGGCGCGGGCGATGGAAACAAGCTGGCGCTGCCCCTGGCTGAGCAGGCCGCCGCGCTCGCCCACCGGGGTTTGATACCCCTCGGGCAGGCGGGCGATGAAGGCGTGGGCGTTGGCCGCTTTGGCGGCGGCGATGACCTCCTCATCCGTGGCCTCCAGGCGGCCGTAACGGATGTTATCCATCACCGTGCCGGAGAACAGGAACGGCTCCTGCAAGACCATCCCGATCTGCGAGCGCAAGCTCTGCCGGGTGACGCGGCGCACATCGTGGCCGTCCACCAGCACGCGCCCCTGCTGAACTTCGTAGAAGCGCGGGATCAGGCTCACCAGCGTGGACTTGCCCGCGCCGGTCGGCCCGACGATCGCCAGCGTTTGACCGGGTTCGGCCACCAGTGAAACATCCTTCAGCACCGGCCGCTCCGGTTCATAGGCAAAGGTGACGTTCTCAAACACAACGCGCCCTTCCAATGTCCCCAGCGTCACGGCGTCGGGGGCATCCTGAATATCCGGCGTCATATCAATCAGCTCATAGACGCGCTCGGCCGCGGCGAACGCCGATTGCGCCAGCGTCCACACCTGCGCCACAGTTTGAATGGGGCGAAAGAAGTTGCGCACATACTGCAAAAAGGCGACCACCACACCCACGCTGATCGCGCCGTTCACCGCCAGATAACCGCCATAACCGGCCACGATGGCAGTATCCAGCGTGCTGAGCACGTCCATCGCCGGGGCAAAGGCGGAGGTCACCGCGTTGGCGCTCACGTTGGCGTCGCGGTTGGCGGCGTTGCGGGCGGCAAAACGGCGGATGTTCAGCTCGCTGCGGTTAAACGCCTGCGCCACCTTGACGCCGCCCAGCTCTTCCTGCAAATCGGCGGAGACATCGCCAATCGTCTCACGCGTGCGGCGGAAGGCGCGCCGCGCCATGCGGGAAAACGCCCCGGTGGTCAACAACATGACCGGGACGATCGCCAGAGTCGCCAGCGCCAGCTTCCAATCCAGTGCCAGCATGGCGCCAACCACGCCCAAAAGCGCGAAGAGCGCCCCAACGGACTGCGCCAGCCCCTGGCTGAGGAAGGAGTTGATGGCGTCAATATCATTCACCAGACGGCTCATCAAATCGCCCGCCTCGCTCCCTTCCAGATATTGCAATGAGAGCTGCTCCACGCGTTCAAAAATGCGTACGCGCAAATCGGCGAGCACCTTTTGGCCCGCCCAGGACATCAGGTAAATCTGAAAGCGCATGGTCAGCATACCAAGCAGGTAAACCCCGCTCAACAGCAACATGGTGCGCTGCAACCCAGCCGGGTCGGCGGCGACGATGAACTCATCAATCGCTTTGCCAATCAAATACGGCGCGGCGGCCTGCGTTCCGGCGTTGAGCACCACCAGCACCAACACCCCCACCAATGCCAGCCAGTACGGTTTCAGGTCGCGGATCAGCCGCCCCACCACCGCGGTGGGATTCTTCGGCTTTTCATCAGCGGTCTCAGCGATCCGCCGCATGCCGTGATGTGGTCCCATCATAGCGTCACCTCCTGGGCGGCGAGCACTTCTTCGCGGTCGCTAAACTGGGTTTCCAAAATTTCCACGTACAACTCGCTTTTCTCCATCAAGTCCCGATGCCGACCCTGGGCGACCAGCCGCCCATCGGCGAACAGCAGGATCAAATCGGCATCACGGACGGTTGAGATCCGCTGGGCGATCACAAAGCTGGTGCGCCCTTTCATCAGTTCCTGCAACGCCTGCTGAATCTTGTACTCGGTCTCAGCATCCACCGAGGATGTGCTGTCATCCAGTATAAGAATGCGCGGGTCTACCAGCAAAGCGCGGGCGATGGCGATGCGTTGTTTCTGCCCTCCGGAGAGGCCCACGCCGCGCTCGCCCACCAACGTATCATATCCCTCAGGGAGCTCCTGAATAAAGGCGTGCGCCTGGGCCGCCTGAGCAGCAGCGATCACCGCCTCCATATCGGCATCGGGTCGCCCGTAGGCGATGTTCTCGCGGATCGTGCCGGAAAACAGCGTGGTCTCCTGCAACACCAGCGCCACCTGACGGCGCAGCGAATCCAGGGTGACATCGCGCACATCGTAACCATCCAGCAGCACCCGCCCGGCGGTGACATCGTAAAAGCGCGGGATCAGGTTGATGATAGTGGATTTCCCCGCACCGGTCTGCCCCAGGATGGCGACGGTCTGCCCCGGTTCGGCGACGAAGGAGACATCCTGAATCACATCCTCCACCGCGCCGACGTAGCGGAAGCTGACCCGCTCAAACTCCACGCGCCCTTTCAGGGGGGGCAGTTCAATCGCATCGGGTTTTTCCTCCACCTCGGAGCGGGCGTCAATCACCTCGAACAGGCGCTGAGCCGAGGCCTCAGCACGCGAGAGCATGGCGCCAATCATCCCCATCTGGAAAATCGGCATGAGCAAAAAACCGAGGTAACCGGTAAAGGCTACCAGTTCTCCCAGGCTGAGGCGCGCTCCAATCACCTCCAGGCCGCCATACCAGACCACCGCGACCATCCCTAGGTTCGCCAGGAAAAAGATTAACGGGAACAACCCGGAGAACAGGCGCACCATGTTGACGCTCTCCCCCAGCAGGTCGTCGTTGGTCTCCCGATAGCGCTGTAATTCATACTCTTCGCGCGCAAACGCCTTGACCACGCGCATCCCCGCCAGGTTTTCCTGCAAAATGGTGTTCAACGCCCCCAGTTTGCGCTGCACCGAAAGCGAAATTGGCATAATGCGTCGGATGAAAACGCCAAAGACCGCCAGGATCAGCGGGATGACCACCGATACGACCAGCGCCAGCCGCCGATTCATCCAGAACATCATTCCCAGCGTCCCCAGCAACATGATGAACGCCGAGGCCAGCATCAACACGCCGCGGCCAACGAAGTGACGCACAAGCTCCACATCGGAGGTCATGCGGGTCATCAATTTGCCGGTTTGGGCGCGATCGTGGTATGAGAAGCTCAACTTTTGCAACTTCTCAAAGATCACATTACGCAGATCGTAAGCCACCCCTTGCGAAGCGACCTCCGCCCAATAGCTCTGCAAGAAATTGAACACGCCGCGCACCACGGCCACAACCACCAGCGCACCCGCCACCTGCCAGACGCGCCTCAGGTTCAAGGGCGCGATGCCCTCATCAATCAGCAAACGCAACAATTGCGGGGTTAACAGATTCGCCAGATTGACCAGGAGCAAAGCTGCCGCCCCTCCCAACGCAACCGGCCAGTAATGGAACAAATACTTCAAAGCCCGACTAACATTTCTCATTCCCAATAACTCCTGCAAATTCTTTATTTCCGGCGCGCCATACCATCCCAAAAGATATCCACCAGCAGGCGCACAGCCTGGTGGTCAACTGGCGCGGCGGCGACCGCCCGGCGGTGTTGCACCAGCCCGTGGAGCATCCCCAACAACAATGAAGCGGGGGAATACCCTTCCGGAAGCGGACGCAGTTCGCCGCTCTGGATAAGGCTGGCCAGCCTGTCCTCCAGCGGCTGCAAAATTCTGCCAATCAGGCTGACATGGTGCTGACGGGCTTGCTCCGGGGAAAGCCCCGCCGCCCGGTGACGCAGTAGGAAAAGCGGCGAGCGCCGTTCGGCGGCGAAGGCGGCGTATTCAGTCAGCATGGCGACGATCTGCTCGCGAGGTTCCTCCACCCCCTCCGCGGCCTGCATCATGCGCGCGCGCAGGCGATCAGCATGCTGTTCCAGCACCTCGGCGAACAACGCCTCCTTGCTGGCAAAGTGGTAATACAGTGCCGCATTGGTCACTCCGCAGGCCTGGGCGATATCGCGGATGGATACGGCGCGATAGCCGTTCTCGGTGAACAGGTTTTCGGCCACATCCAGGATTTTCTCTCGCCCAATGCGGGAGGAATTGCGCATCTTCGCCTTCCTTACTAAACGTTTGGTAAGCAAGCATACCGCGCCGTCCCCAGGGCGTCAAGATGCAGTTGCATTCGGGATGAAAGCACGCTACAATAGATCTACGGTCATCTAAGGAGGAGATTAAGTGGAATTACACGAAATACTGTCGAACGTTGAGATCTTCAAAAACCTCTCCACGGATGAACTTGAGCAGATTGCGGCACTGTGTTCACCGCGCAAATTGCACAAGGGGGAAGATCTCGTGCGTGAGGGCGCTCCGGGGAAGGAGTTTTTCATCATCACCCGTGGATCCGTGGCCGTGATTCTGGCCATCGGCTCCCCCACCCCGCGCACCGTTGTCCACCTAGGAGAAGGCCAGGTCATCGGCGAGATGGCGTTAATCGACCAGGGGCTACGCTCTGCCACAGTGCGCGCCAATGACGAGGCCACCGAGGTACAAGTCATCTGCAATGAGGACTTCCTCTCCCTGTGCGAACGCAACACCAAAATTGGCTACACCGTAATGCGCAATCTGGCCGCCGATCTCTCCTTCAAACTGCGCCATCTCAACCTGATTACACAGTTATAGGTAGCCTATGGCCGTATACAAGATCAGCTACGTGGTAACCGACGGGACACACCCAGGGGGAATCGTTAACCTGGATCACAAACCCGAAGTTGGCGACCTGCTCACGATGGGAGATCAGCAATTTGAGATTATCGAACTCCTCGAGTTGATGCCACCCCGCGGCGAGTTCTACTACCTTCACGCCACCTGCAAAGCCACCCAGAAAAAAACGGAAAGCTGACCCCTCTCCTCGCTTCAAAAGAAAACCGGTTGCAGGATTTGCAACCGGTCTTTTTCACTTACAAGCCTGCTGAAATTTTTACTCAGGCAATTTCAGGCTCAATCACGCCATATCGACCATCGCGACGACGATAGAGTACGTTGATCTGCCCGGTTTCTGCGTTCAGGAAAATGAAGAAGTTTTCATGGCCGAGAAGTTCCATTTGCTCAATCGCTTCCTGATCATCCATGGGGGTGAGGATGAAATGCTTGCGACGCACGATCTCATAGCTATCCTCCTCCGCATCTTCTTCCGGGAACTCATCCAGAAAAGCATCATCGGCTGCTTCTGTGCGGGCCTGAAAACGCTTCCCCTTGTAGCGACGAATGCGGCGCTGAATCTTAGGCAGGGCCATATCCAGGGCGGCAAAAATATCGTCGGCGCGCTCTTCGGCACGCAGGATGAACCCCTTGCCACGAATGGTAATCTGAGCGACATAGCGGTCACTGGCATCGCGCGCTGATTTCACATACGCCAGATCCACGCGGGCCTCGTTGATGTTGTTGAGATACCGATCGAGTTTGGAGACTTTCTTTTCGACGTATTCCTGAATGCGATCGGTCATTTTCAGGTCGCGAGCAAATAAACTGACTTCAATGGTCATAGTTACCTCCATTCGCCTAATTGTACCAGCACCAATGTCATTTGTGTAACCATCACGGGTCAAGTGCGGCCCTGGCCAGTGTGAACCCGAAAACCGCCCGCGCACCCGCCTGCCACAGCGCCTGGGCACAGGCATCCAGCGTCGCCCCGCTGGTGGCCACATCATCAACAACGAGGACGGATTTTCCTGCCGCGTGGGATGAAGCAGCCTCAAAGGCGTTAGCGACGTTATCGCGCCGTTCTGCGCGGTTTAACCCCACCTGGGAGCGCGTGTTGCGGATACGTTTCAACAAACGCGGTTGATAGGGAATATTCAAACACAACGCCAGCGGCCTGGCAAGCAACGCCGCCTGATTGTATCCCCGCTCTTTTAACCGCCCCTTGCTCATCGGAACCGGGACGATAACTTCCACATCCCAACCGAGGGAGCGGACAAAAGGCGCAAAATCGGCGGCCAGCGCGTCGGCCAGGGCCAGATCGCGGCGGTATTTGACCCGATGAAGAGCCTGACGCAACGGCCCGGCGAACACCGCCCAGGAGCGCACCGCAGTGGCCACAGGTGGCGAGGATTTGCAGCGCGTGCAACTCACCCCATGGCTGATTTCCTGTCCACAATGTTTACAGATAGGAGGTTCAATCCGTTGAACGCGCTGCCTGCACCCCTCACACCAGCGCGTCCCTGGCTCACCGCACCCACCACAAACCGGAGGGAACAACCAGTCCAGCGCCAACCACGCCCAACGATACACCTGGTAGCGCAACATACTGTGTCAAGCGCTAGAAAAGGACTCCTCCCAAAGTGGAGCGCATCAACTGCACCGCCGCCGGCCCCAGCAAGATCACCATCAAGGCGGGGAAAATCAACAACCCCATGGGGAAGAGCATTTTAATCGGGGCTTTTTGGGCTTTCTCCTCAGCGATCTGTCGACGCCGGATGCGCATCTGATCGGACTGAATGCGCAACACTTTGCCCATGCTGACGCCCAATTGCTCGCTTTGGATGATCGCGGCCACAAAGCTGGTCATCTCCGGGATTCCGATGCGGTCTGCCATGGCGCGTAACGCCTCACGGCGCAGCTTGCCAAACTGTACTTCGCGCAGAACGCGGCCAAACTCCAGGGAGAGTTCATTGTCCCACTTTTCGGCGACCTTGGCTAAAGCGCCGTCAAACCCCAGCCCTGCCTCCACACAAATGGTCAGCAGGTCGAGCGCATCGGGCATGGCTTTACGAATGGTATCCTGCCTCCGGTTGATGCGGCTGGTGATTAACAGTTCCGGGATATAGAACCCCAAAGCCGTGAACAACACGACCACCAGCGTCTTGCGCCCGAGGCTCCAATCCAGCGAGCCGACCGAATAGATAAACAACAAGATGGCCGCGAAGCCAATCGCCGCGCCAAAGCGCGCCGCCCAATAAGTCGTCGGCTCCAGGCCGCGCGGGTTACCCGCAAGCTCAATTTTGTGTTCGGTTTGCTCGAGCGCATTCTGAGGCGTGAAACGCAACGCCAGCTCACCCAGCCGCCTGGCAAGGGGGATGATCACCCGCTCCGAGAGCGGCTGAGACATCTCAATCTCTTCAAGGCTGGTCAAATCCCCGCTCTCAACGTATTCAGCCATGCGCAGTTCAAGCGGGTCTACAGATTGCCCTCCCTCGCGCAACCCCACGATAACCAGCACAACCGCCCCGATGATGACAATCGCAGCAATGAGAATAATGGCAATGCTCATACTAGCACAACTCCTGCGTGCAGCCTACACTTCAATATCGGCGATGCGCGTCATAATGAAGTACCCTAACCCAACTAAAAAGATCACCGTGATAACGATCGCGATCCCGCAGATTCGAGTCTCCGGTGCAAAAACAGACATCAGATAATCACGGTTGGCAAACCACAGAACACTGGACAGGATGAACGGCAACAGCGCCAGAAAGCGCCCTGAATACATCACCTGAGCGGTCAGCACACGGATTTCACCCTTAATGCGAATACGCTCGCGGATGGTGTAAGCAATGGTATCCAGGATCTCTGCCAGGTTACCACCTACCTCGCGCTGCACGTTGATGGCGGTAATAATCAAATCGAGGTCGTCTGAGGGTATGCGACGCAGCATATTTTCCAGCGCCTGTGGCATGGAGATGCCTAGCTGCATTTCCTGCACCACGCGGCGAAATTCTTCGGAAATCGGCGATGGCATCTCACGGCTGATCGCTTCCATCGCCTGCGCCGGAGAAAAGCCCGCTCGCAAACCGTTGACCATCAGGCTGAGCATATCCGGCAACTGGTCGTTAAAAGCCTGCAAACGCTTTTGCCTTTGACGATTGACGTACATGCGCGGCAGAAAGAACCCGACCACAGCTCCAATCAACGCCGAAACCATATCGCGTCCGCCCAGCAACCAGGTAACCAGGGCTGTCCCAATTACCGCAATCACAATGAGGGCGACATACTCACCGGGGCGAAGCTTGACGTTCGCCTGGGCCAGGGTGCGGGCAACACCGCTGCCCCATTCGGTTTTTTCAACGCGGGCGTTCACCCAATCGGAGAGCATAGAGGTGTTTTGCTCACCGTCGGCGTCTTTATACTCCTCCTCGATATAGCTACCCAGGCGCGCCTCCACAAGCGAATCCTCGCTCGTGAGGGAGACAACAATGCCAATGATTAGCAGAACAACAACCAGTGCTCCACCACCAATCAATAAAATTGTCATAGTCTCTCACCTATTGCCGAGCTACACCTGTTCAACACGCCGGTACTAATACCCTCGCCGGGCGCCAACGCCGAAGATTGAAGGCGGCAGATGGAGGCCCGCGGCTTCAATCTGGCTGATGGCCTTGGGACGCAAACCAGTCGGCCGCAACTCGCCAATCACCTTGCCGTTCTCAATGCCGCGCTGCTCAAAGGCAAAGATATCCGTCATGGTGATGACATCGCCCTCCATCCCACTGATCTCTGTGATGTTCACCACCCGTCGGCTGCCATCGCGCAGACGCTCCTGATGAACAACCAGGTCAATCGCCGAAGCGATCTGCTCCCGGATCGCCCGAATGGGTAAATCCATGCCGGCCATCAAGGCCATGGTCTCAATACGCGCAAGCGTATCCCGTGGGCTGTTCGAGTGCGCCGTGGTCATCGAGCCATCGTGACCGGTGTTCATCGCCTGAAGCATGTCCAACGCCTCTTCGTCGCGGATCTCGCCGACGATAATACGATCGGGGCGCATACGCAGCGAGTTGACCACCAGCTGACGGATGGTAATCTCACCTTTTCCTTCAATGTTGGGAGGGCGCGACTCCAGGGTGACGACATGCTCCTGCCGCAGTTGCAGCTCGGCGGCGTTTTCGATGGTAATAATGCGCTCATCCGAGGGGATAAACTGCGAGAGGATATTGAGCAAAGTGGTCTTACCAGAACCCGTACCGCCGGAGATCACAATGTTCAAACGCGCTTCCACACAGGCTTTCAGGAATTGCAGCGCTTCCGGCGTCAGGCTACCAAACTTAATCAACTGTTCGATGGTAATCGGGTTCTTGGAAAATTTACGGATGGTCAACGTCGGTCCGATGAGCGAGATTGGCGGAATCACCGCGTTGACGCGCGACCCATCCGGCAAGCGGGCATCCACATAGGGGCTGGACTCGTCAATGCGCCGCCCCAGCGGAGCCACAATGCGGTCGATGATGCGCATGACATGTTCATCGCTCTCAAACGACAGAGGGACACGGTGCAGCCGGCCGCGCTTTTCTACATAAATATTCTTTGGGCCGTTGACCATGATTTCGGTGATTTCCTCGTCCTCCAGCAGCGGCTGCAAGGGGCCAAAACCAAGGATTTCAGCAGCGATTTGCTCAAACAGACGGTGCTTCTCCTGCCTGGAGAGAACGATGTTCTCCTCGGATAGCACCTGCTCAAAAAGCTCGCGAATCGTCCCCCGCACCGCGGAAACCTGGGTGACATCGGTCGATGGGTCCAGCTCGGCCAGCAGGCGGTTCTGCACCCGCGTCTTCAAATCAAGATAAGTATCTCGTTGGGAGTCCGTCGCTGGCGGCGCAATCCGTCGGGATTGCAACGAGCGCAACCCACCGCCTTCTGAACCCTGATCGCCTCCCTGCCCTTGTTCAATACGTCTAAGTAATGACATGCTTCACATCCTGATATTACCAGCCAGCTACACTTCTTGCACGGTTTCCAGTTCCGTCAGACGCTGGCGCACCTTCTCCGCCAGCTCCAACACCGCCCGGGCGACCGGGCGCTTGCGCTCTTGCAAAATAAAGGGGACGCCGCGATTGACCGAAGGCAATACAACCCGCTCTTCCTGCGGCACTACCACGGAAACCGGGTGCTTCAGGTTGTTGCCGATCGACTCCGCCGAAATGGCGATGCGCTTATCAAAGCGATTGAGCACGAACAGGATCCGCTCGGTGTCCAGCCCCAGCACGCCAGCCAGCTCGAGGAACAAACGCGCGTCATTGATCGAAGGGATATCCTGCATAGCGATGAGCACAACCAGCGAGCTGGCATCCAACGCGCTGAGGACGACATCCGTCAAATGCGAGCCAGCATCAACCACGATATAGGAATACAGACGCCGCAGGTAAGCCAGAATTTTGCCAAACTGATCGCCGTTGATATTCTCGCTGTATTCAGGCCGGGGGGGGGCCGCCAGCAGCTTCATCCCGGTCGCCGAATGGGTGATGAGGACGTCTTCAACCACTTCGGGGTCCAGCTCGTCGGCGCGCGGCGCCAGATCGGTGATATTGTTCTTGCCGCGCTCATTGAGCATAATCATCAAATCCCCAAACTGGATTTTGCCATCCACCAGCACAACGGGCGTTTCTGCGTTGTGCAGCGTCACCGCCAGGTTGGTCGCCAAGGTGGTTGTCCCCACCCCTCCCTTGGGGCTATAAACCACGATCACTTTTCCGTATGCGCCCGGCGACTGAGGAAACTCGCCAACGACAGCGGCTCCCGCCCGCTCGGCCACATACCGCTCTTCAACTTTGCGCCGCTCGGCCTGCGCCATCTTCCCGGCCCGCCGGATAGCAGCGATCAACTCATCCACCATCGGCGGCTTGGTGAGAAAATCGCGCGCTCCGGCCAGCATGGCGCGGCGCATATAGTTCGGATCGCCCTGAACTGAGAGAATCACGATCTGGATATGAGGCAGTTCATTGTGAATGCTCTCCGTCGCCGCGATGCCGTCCATATCTGGCATGTTGATATCCATCAGGATGACATCCGGCGAGGCTTCACGCGCCATTTGAATCCCCTCGCGGCCAGTGGTCGCGACGCCGACGACTTCAATATCCTTCTCAAATTGGAGCAGCTTGCGAATGTTCTCGCGGGTTTCGCGCACATCGTCGACGATCACAACCCGGATCGTGGCTTCATCGGTCATGCTGTCTCTCCAGCGTGATTCTCAGGTCCGCACTTACGGGACGGTTGGCGTAGGTTGCGGCGGCTGCCCAGGTCGAGGCAGTTCATCCACGCGCGGTTCGATGGCGTAGGGTAACTTGGCCGGGATCGGGACGTTATACACGTCAAACATATATTGCAGGGTGACGGCTTCCGTCGAGATCGGAGTGTCATCACCGGAAGCCCGCAGCAACAAAGTCAACTGCGCGCCGCTGTTAATCAGATATTGCAATGCCACCGCGTCTTGCGGGTTCATAATCAGTGTGACCACATCCGGCGGGACGATTGCCGGGGCGGGCTGCTGTTCTACACCTGTACCAGTCGGTTGCTGCGCCGGCTGAGGCTGAACAGCGGCATCGGTCGGCTGCGCGCCACCTTCAGCAGCCGCCTGGGTGGCGGCTTCTTCTTCAGGCAAGGGGAATTCGCCAACCTGGAGGACTTCCACATCGTAGAGGATAATCTGCGTCACCAAACGGCCACGCTGTGGCTCTGAAGGCTCCACATAGACCAGCTCATTCAAGATCGGATCCAACTCGGTGCGCCCAAGGACACCCTCCCCACCCTGAACGCTGATGGTAAGCTGGCTCTCTCCGGTTTCAGGATTGGTGAACGGCCCGCGCACCACGCCAACGCGATTCGGCAGCTCAGCCTGGAATTCACTATCCACATCTTTAATCAACCAGGAGGCCATCACGGCAACATGATCACCCGGACGAGGGGCGTAAGAAACCAGCGAGAGGCGATCCACCGGCATCGACATAGCCAGCTTGCCGCGAGGGATGGCCAGCGCCGCCTGCGAGCCGGTACGAGAGAGCAACCCAGCTTCATCAACCAGCATGTTCGCTGTCAGGATAATTCCCGAATCGAGGTCAAATTTTGCCCGGCGCCCAACCACCAGAGCCAAATCGGTAAACATCCCTTCAAAGACGACATCACGAGGGAGGTCCACCATCTCCAGCATGGTTTCATTCAGCACCGTGCCGCGCGGCGCCGGTTGGGCAACAATCACCACGGGGACAAAATCCACAACCGGTGTGGCCTCCGGCACCCCGACCTCAGTCGGGGCAGCTGGCTGTGCAAAGCGTTGCAAAAATACAAATCCGGCCACCAAGATCATCAACAAGATTGCTGCCAGATAAAAGAAAATTCGTCCTCGACGCATGATAGCCTCCCAGTTCGTTGGCTAAAGATAAGAGATCGATGCTACCATTGGCTTATAACCCCGCGCGCCCTACTCTCCTACGAGGCGGCAGGATCAACTATAAGTCTACCTGAAATTATCCAGAAATGCTACCCCTGCGCAAAAGTACCACAGAGCAGAAATTAAATAAGGTCTCACCGAACGGCAAGACCTTATTGGTTATCAAAGGATAAACGTCAATTAGATATTGGAAACAATGTTGCTGAAAACGTTACCGATGGCCGGGCCAAGCAGAGCAAGGATCACGATCACGACAACGGCGACCAACACGAGGATCAACGCGTACTCTACCAAGCCTTGGCCTTTTTCCTTAGGTGCGAACAACATAGTAAATTCTCCTTTCTACTGGGATTCCTTCTGATGGCTAAGGTAATCTCATTATAGCAAACCTACCTATAAAATCAATAGCGGCCAACTTACAAATCTGTAAACGCCGCTTGCGCGGAAGTGCTGACCGGAATTTGGAATACGATCATCCCCCCCTCCGGGCGCGACGTGTTGATATCCATAAACCCTCCCAGCATTTCCACCCGATCCTTGATCGTCTTAATCGAAATGCCGCCAGCCTCCATGGCTTCCTCGTTCGTAAAGCTCTTCCCATTGTCCTCAATCGTAACCTTCACGCTGGCATCTTCAATGACCACATAGACCTTAATGTGCGTGGCCTGCCCCCGGTGATGCACAAAACTCACCAGATCCTGAATTGAGCGGAAGATAATCACCTCAGCATACGACTCCAGGCGTCGCTCCACGCCTGAGACTTCGAGATCTACCTGAGAGCCGGTTTGTTCCTTGAACGCCTCCACATATCGCTTAAGCGTGGGGATCAACCCCAGGTCATCCAACATCATGGGGCGCAGCTCGAAGACGAAATTGCGTACCTGCTGAAAGGCGGACGAAGCCGCGGTTTTGAGCGCGGTGAGTTCTTCCCGCGCCTGGTCGGGGTCAATATCAAAGAGTCGCATGGCAATTTCTGCCTGCAGGATGAAATTCGAGAGCGCCTGAGCCGGGCCATCGTGCATCTGCCGCGAGAGGCGCTGACGTTCAGCCTCTTGCGCCTGGATAATCGCCTCGACGACTGAAAACGTCTCTTTGCTCAAGCCTTTGCCGGGGATCGCCGCCCCGTTCTCAAGCATTTCCTTTACCTGCTCCAGCAGGTTGAGCATCCTCTCGGTATTCTGCTTGTCGCTGTTCAGGCGTTCAATTTGCCCGCGCATCAAAAAGAGGCGTTGCTGCACTTCCATTGCCTCGGTGTACGCCTGTCGAACTTCAAGGGGCAGCAACGCGTCTGCCTGCTTTTGCATCTTCTGTAAGTGCGCGCTCACCGTAGCATTGCGCTCCGCCAGGCGATTGACCTCCACCTGGCTTTGCTGCAACTTGATGTCAATCTCATGCAAAGTCTGTTGCGCCTCTTCCAAGGCGTCTTCCAGAAAATCATTCAACGAACGATCTGCATTCAAGGTTGCATCGCTGGCGTCCTTAAATACCATCATCATTCCTCCATCGTTCCAGCCCCAGCATCCACCTTGGGGTCATACAACTGAAACCACCCCCGCCGCAACGCATAAACAGCGGCCTGTGTGCGGTCATCCACGTTCAATTTACGCAGAATCGCGGTCACGTGATTCTTTACTGTCTGGTAACTGATGCCCAACAGCGCGGCGATCTCCTTGTTGCTCAACCCCTGGGTGACGCAGGAAAGCACTTCCATTTCACGCCTGGAAAGCGGCTGAATCGGCTCATCGAGATCGCGCCCCGAGCCAGACACGCCATTGAGGTAATCCTCCACCCAGGCAGAAACCTCATCCTCGTCCAGCACCTCGCTCCCAAAGACCAATTGCCCCGCGGCAACCAGCCGCAACACGCGGACCAGCTCCTCGGGCTGGATATACTTCGGGCAGTAGGCCGACGCGCCGGAGCGCACTGCGTGGATCATCTGCTCCGCATCATCATAGGCGGTCACCAGCACCACACGCGTGCGAAGCCCCTCCTCACGCACACACCGCGTGATTTGCAAGCCGTTTTGACCTGGCAGGTTGACATCCAAGACCACGACATCCGGTTCAGTCTGGCGGATCAGAGCCAGAGCCTCATCACCATCTGCCGCCTCACCTATGACACGAAAGCCGTTCTCCAACATCAGCGTATCCACCACCCCCTGACGGAACAACGGATGATCGTCCACAATCACAATGCGAACCGGGTCCATAATCCTCCTGAGTCGCCCAATACGGGACTGAGTATAGCATAGGAGTACTAGTCCAGCAATAAACCTTACGGCGACTCCCAACGATACACAGTCATGTTTTCACCGCCCAGGGCAGGGCTAAAAACCCCCTCAGTCTGGTAGATCAGGGAGATTCTCTCCGTCAGGAGGGGATACCAGCCCGGAAAGGTGACTAAATAATCCACCCCGCGGGCGTTCAGATAATCCCGCAGAGCTACCTCGTCCCGCAGGATGGGAATCACCTCCGGCGAGACCAGCCCAGCCAAGTCGACCAGTTCGCGTCGGCCGAAATATCCTAACGCGCCGATATCGTGCGCTGCAATCAATGCTTCCGGCGGCGTGTTCTCTGCCACCCAGCGAGCTGTCGCCACCATCTCGCTCTCAATCACAGCCACGTCCCGGCCATAGGCACGAGCGCCAACTCCCCAAAAGGCCAGCAACAACCCCGCAGCGAGCAGCAACCAACCGCGGCTGAAGATCCGCGCCCTCCACCTGGCGGCATCGAGGCGCAACCAGTCAACCATCCCCGCCAACCCCCACACAAAATAAACAGCCATCATCGGCATCACATAGCGCCCGTGTTGATAAGTCACCGGCAGCCGCCAGGCATACAACCCCAGATAACCTGCCGCCCACAACGTCCCGCCAAACACTCCCCACCGTCGCTGTCGCACGGCGTGCACCGCAGCTCGTATCCACCCCGGCAGCAAAGCGATCCCCGCGCCTATCAGCGGTAGGGCAACCTGCTGAAGATAACGTCGCCACAACGGAGCCTGCCGTAAAACGGCGTACTCCGCCTGCTTGGCGTAAAACGTGTTCGGCCACCACGCCCCGGCAATCAGGCGGTTGAACGCCAGATACGTCGCGAACAGCAAGGCAAAACCCAAAGCCCCCCACCCCAGGTTTTTCAAGCGCTCGCGCCCGGCCCGCGGCTCCAACAACACAGCTAACCCCAACGGCCCCAGCAACGTCACCCCGTCGGGGCGCAGCCAGACGCTCAACCCGGCCAGCAACCCCAACACCAGCCAGCCCCGCCCGCGCACCTTGCCTGCCAGCGCGCCCAGCACTGTCATGACCAGGAGGGCATACAACAACGTCTCCATCCCCGAAGCAGCCGCCCAGGCCAGATGCCACTCCAGGATCAAAAACGCGCCCGCCCAAACCGCGTGATCGGCGCGCGCCGGCAGCAGGCGAGCGAACGCCCAACTCCCCGTCAGCCCCATCCCCCACAGGGTCAGCCAGCCGAGGGCAAACGTCCACATCAACGGCCCCAGCCATTGACCAGGAGTCAGCAACAACACCCACAACGGCCCGGTAGAGCCACCCGAAGGCTGCCCAGGCAAAAAGGCCCATTCCCCGCGCTGTGCCAGGT
>CAZZFZ010000009.1:34190-36328 GCA_964653835.1 uncultured Anaerolineales bacterium | reverse complement strand
CCTGCGGCGCGGCGTCCATCAGGTCAAGTCCGCGCGAGACCAGCAGCGGGATCGCCGCCGAGGAGGCGGAGAGGCTGAGCAGCAGCGCGGCGATCGCCAGCAGCCGCCTGCGATGCGGACGGAAATACGCCCAGATGCGCGCCGCCAGCTGGCGGTCGCTGTATTGACGGTCGTAGCGTTCGACATCCAAGCCAGAGAAAAACGACATCCCTACTCTCCTGCCTGACGGAAAATGCGTCGGTACGCCTCGGAGGTTTGCAGCAGGTCTTCGTGCCGGCCCACCGCGGCGATCCGCCCCTTGCGCAGCACTACGATCACATCCGCCCAACGGATCTGCGAGAGGCGGTGGGTGATGATGAACGTCGTCCGCCCGGCGGCGGCGGCGTAGATGGCGCGTTGAATCTTATCTTCGGTGGCGCTGTCAATCGCGCTGGTGGAGTCATCCAGCACCAGGATGCGCGGGTCGGTGAGGAAGGCGCGCGCCAGCGCCAGGCGTTGACGCTGCCCGCCAGAGAGGGTGACGCCGCGCTCGCCGATCACGGTTTCGTACCCGTCCTTGAAACCCATAATGAACTCGTGAGCCTGTGCCGCCCGCGCCGCGGCCTCGACCTCTTCCATCGAGGCTTCGGGGCGGCCAAAAGCGATGTTCTCGCGCACAGTGCGCGAGAACAGGAAAATATCCTGCTCGATGATCGAAATCTGCTGGCGCAGCGTCTCCATGTTCCACTGGCGCACATCCACGCCGTCCACCAGCACCTGCCCGGCGCTGACATCGTAGGTGCGGTTAATCAGCTTGACCAGGGTGGTCTTCCCCGCGCCGGTCTGTCCGACGATGGCGACCGTCTGGCCGGGTTCCACTTTGAGGTTGATCCCGCTCAGAACCGGCTCTCCGCCCTGATAGGCAAAATCCACCCCGCGGAACTCCACCGCCCCGCGCATCGGCCGGGCGTAACCGGCGGCGTTCTGATCCAGCTCTGTCTCGCGGTTAATCAGCTCCAGGATGCGCCGCGCCCCGGCGATCCCCAGCGAGACCTGCGAATAGGCGAACAGCGAGACGAAGGTGGGAAAGCCGAGCAGCAACAGCAGGCCGAAGTAAGCGACCACGTCCCCCAGCATAATCGCGCCCTGGCGATACAGAAAGATGGCATGGAACAGACCGCCCGCCTGCGTCAGCGCCATCAACAAAAAGGGCACAAAGCGCGCCTCGATATCACCTTGCTGAACAAAGAAATCGCGGAAGCGCCCGGCATAGTGCTGAAACAACCCCACTTCCTGCGGCTCCTGCGACATCCCCTTGACGGTCTCGATGCCGTCGAGCGCCTCGGCCAGGCGGGTGTTCATCTGCCCAAAAGCGGCGCGCACATTATCCGTCACTGGACGCAGCTCGCTCAGGTATTGCCACAAAGCCAGGAAATAGGTTACGGTGAAGAAGAGCGGCGCGGCGATCAACGTTGGATGGTAACGCGGCCCGATCACCAGCGGAATGATGATGAAGTTGGCCGAGCCGATCACCAGGTTGATGCCGGGGCTGAACATGAAGTTGATCTCGCGCACGTCGTTGGTGGCGCGCGCCATGGTATCGCCCACCGGCTGCAAATTGTGAAAGGTCATGCTCTTGCCCAGCAGGCTGACGTAAAGCTCCTCGCGGATATCGCGCTCCATGTACTGGGCGATCAGCTCGGCGCCGAAGTTGCGCCCCAGTTGCAGCACGCCGCGGATCACCTGCGTGACGGCGATCACCACGGCGATATCCAGCAAGGCTCGCCCTGGCTGCGCCGATTGAATCGCGGTGAGGGCTTTGCCGGTATACACCGGGATGACCGCCGCCAGGGCGGCGTTGCCAAACGCCCCCGCCAGCATCACAATCACCAGGTACCAGTAGCGCGCCAGATGCGAGAGCACCCAGCGCACCGGGGCACTGCGGTCGTAGCGGTAACTTTGGGGTAAAGTGAATTCAGAAAGCGTTGTCGTCGTCATCGTTCATCCGGGAAGGGCATCTCCGCCGCCAGGCGGTAAACGCCGTGTTTGGGCAAGTCTTGCACTCCCACGCGGCGCAGGCGTTCACTGGCGGGGGAGATTTTGTAGAACCCGCCGTTCCGATGCAGCAGGGGGATGGCGCGGCGACGGCGCTGAAACGC
>CAZZFZ010000009.1:0-34090 GCA_964653835.1 uncultured Anaerolineales bacterium | reverse complement strand
CCGGTGGCCGCGACACTCGATCAGCAGCATCCCCGGCGGGGTGCCTTCCTGCAACTCGGCGGCATCTTCGGCGTCATCGCCTTTCCAGAGATGCCACAAATCGGTGTTGGCGCTCAGGTAATCCCACTCGCGCTGGTAGGCCGCCGGGACGGCGTGGCGGGTGTCGCAGCAAAACGGCACACCGCGCTCGTTGTAGGGAGCGCACTTTTCCCCACAGTCCAGCGCGGCGATGGGCGCATCGAATTCAGCGTACAGGCTGGCGAAATCCAGGTCAACTTCAGGACACACGCCGCCGAGGATACCACACTTCCCCTCGTCTGGCATTCCGGTATAATCAAGATTACTCAAACAGCAACCACACGCCCACTCCCCAGCAGATCCCCCCAAAAGGAGAAACTAAATGCATCATTATCCAACCCGCAACCTGCGCCTGATGCTCCCCATCGCACTGCTGGCGCTCACTGCCCTGGCCTGCAATCTGCTGGGGATCATCAACGAAGCAAGCCCGCCTGCTGAAGCAATCAGCCCGCCACAACCTACCGCCGCGCCGCCCGTCCAGGATCAACTCCCCACCCCGACTGCAACATCCGATATGCCCCCAACAACCAACCCCGGCGAAGCTGAAGCGCCTCCCAAACCGCCAGGAAATATCCTGGCCGCCGGGCAGCCAGCGGTGCCAGACTGCAACGCCTTCGACATTCAGGCCTTCAACGACAACATAGACGGAGAGTTTACCTTCATCACCCAGGACCAGCTGAACAACTGCCACTTTGAATCCAATAACGGATTCCGCCTGTTGATTGGCGGGGGCAAGCCGATCTCGTCGGATGAAATGCAGCAACTGTTCGATAGCTCCTTCGGCGCGCTGCCCAACTCAACCTGGGAAGTTGTAGACAACTTTTTCTTAGGACTGGCATTTTCCTCGGTCTCCGTCACCGCCCAGGGCGTCTCTGCCAGCGGGCACTCGCTGGCCATCGTAGCCGCCAGCCAATCCGGGAGCGATCCAGAGACGCTTAAAACCACCCTGGAACAACTTGCCCGCGTGGCCGCCCAGCAGCTCAACGCACAATGGTAGCTAATGAAACCACATTCAACTGATCTCTACCGACCAGGGTTCGCCGCCATCCTGATGGGGCTATTGCTTTTGGGGTTGACCGCCTGCACTCCCGCGGCGGAATCCACGCCCGAGACCAGCCCCATCCCCGCGCCGCTCACCCCCTATGTCTCCCCCACGCCGACCCCGGCGCGCTCGCCCACGCCCTTCACGCCGCCGGAGTCCGCTCCGCCGCCACCCACGCCAACGCCGATCCTCTACACCATCCAGGCCGGGGATACGCTGCTAGGGATCGCCCAGCGCTACAACCTGAAGCTGGACGACCTGCTGGCCGCCAACCCTGGTGTGGACCCCAACTTTCTCATCGTCGGCAACGAGCTGGTGATCCCCGCTGGCGAGGGAGGGCTGGCCGCACTGCCCTCGCCAGCCGCTGCGGACGTCGAGCTGGGCGCCCCGCGCTGTTACCCCGCCGCCGAGGGCGGGCTGTGGTGCCTGCTGCTGGCCGCCAACGACGGCGAGACGCCGCTGGAAAACGTCTCGGCGCAGATCACGCTGTACTCTCCCGATGGCGAACAACTCGCCAGCCAGAGCGCGCCCGCGCCGCTCAACCTGCTTCATCCCGAAGCGCGCCTGCCGCTGGCGGCTTACTTCCCACCGTCCACGCCGATCAACGCTGTCCCACTGGCGAGCCTGCAAACCGCCCTCCCCCTGGCAGTCGAGAACGAACGCTACCTGCCGCTCACCCTCCAGGTGAACGAACCGCAAACCGGCGACCTCACCGTTCAGGTGAGCGGCACGGTTCAACTCGCCGGGGATGTGCCAGCCACCCAGATATGGCTGGCCGTCACCGCGCTGGACTCCGACGACGCGCCGGTGGGCTTCCGTAAATGGGTCGCCCCGCAGGAGTTGAATCCAGGGGAAAGCCTGACGTTCGAGGTCACGGTGTTCAGCCTGGGGCCGCCGATCGTCAGCGTTGAAGTGAACGCGGAGGCACGACCATGACGCATCAACTCACCTACCGCCAGGCGCGGCAGGCGCTGATCGAGTTCAGCCTGCGCCTGCTGGAAAGCGGCCTGCTGCAAGACGGGCAGGGCAACCTGAGCGTCTACCTCCCCGAGGCGGAGGTGGTCGCCATCACGCCCAGCGCGCTGCCCTACCGTCAACGTCAGGCGGAGGATATCTGCCTGGTGGATTTAACTGGCAAGCTGGTGGAAGGTCGCTGGAAGCCCACCAGCGAGATGCCACTGCACCTGGCGTTCTACCAGCAGCGCGCCGATGTGCGCGCCGTGATCCACACACACGCCCCCTATGCCACTATCTTCAGCGTAAGCGGAGAAAAAGAACTGCCGATGACGCTCACCGAGGCGACCATGCAACTGGGCGCGCCCGTGCCGGTGGCCCCCTACGCCCGTCCCGGCACGCAAGAGCTGGCCGCGATCACCTGTCAGGCCGCCGGGGAGGGCCGCGCCGTCATCATGGCGCACCACGGGCTAGTCACCGTGGGGGCTGACCTGAACGCCGCCTTCCACGCCACCTTAGCGGTGGAAGACACCGCCCGCGCCGTCCTGTTGACGCGCGGCATGGGCGTCAACCCTCGCACGCTACCGGAAAAAGAAGCCCGCGCCCTGTACGAGCTTTATCAACGCAATTATCGTCCGCAGACCGCGGACGGATGACCAGCGACTTCCCCCGTCACGGCGTTAACCACAAAGACACACAAAAAGCTTTGTGCCCCTTCGTGTTCTTCGTGGTTTATCTAGACCGACAATATCAGCACCGCTTCGCCCTCCAGCACCTTCTTCCCCTCCTGGTTGAGGCACACCGTCTTAAAAGTGACGATGGGCTTGTCCTCCCGCACGGCCTTCACGGTGACGCGCGCGGTGATGGTATCGCCGATGAACACCGGGGCGCGGAACTTCAACGTCTGGCTGAGGTAGATGCTGCCGGGGCCGGGCAACTGCGTCCCCAGCACGGCGGAGATCAGCCCGGCGGTCAGCATTCCGTGCACCAATCGCCGCCCAAAGCGCGTCCCGGCGGCGTATTCGTCATCCAGATGGATGGGGTTGCTATCGCCGGAGATGTGCGCAAAGGCGCGCACATCCTCATCGCTAAACGTGCGAGTCAATTCGGCATAATCGCCAACTTTAACCATCCTTCATCACTCTCCTTGCTAACCTGAGTTCAGGTTAAGAATAAAACAACATGGATGCGATCAGCGCCCTTCGATACGCACTTCGCCAGCCCTCCGTGCTACTCAGGACGCTGATCTTTTCAGTCGAGCACGCGGAGAGCGCAGAGATTTACTTTGTTTTTCTCCGCGCACTCTGCGTTCTCAGCGTTAAAACTCCTTCCGATAGATGCGGTGGCGTTTGTGCCAGTTCACGCCCAGGTGATCCATCTCGCTGAAGCTCTTCAAATTCTTCTCGTTGATCTGCACAATATCGGCGAATTTGAAGCCAAACTGACGCACGGTGCGCTCCAGCTCGGTGTAGAGCACCGCCGTGGCTCCCACTCCCTGATAGCCGGGCAGCAGCCCAATGCCGTTGATATCCAACATCTTTGTGCGGCGAAACTCTCGCAGGATATGCCACCACCCCAGCGGCCACATCCGCCCGCGGGCCTTTTGCAACCCGGGCCCGATGTTGGGATAGGCGAAGAGGAAACCGGCGACCTCCTCCCCCTTGAACACCAGCTTGATTAAGCGCGGGTCGGCGATCGAGAGGATGCGGTCGGCGATGGCGCGCACTTCCTCCTCGGTGACGGGGACGAAGCCCGGCACATCGGCGAAGGCTTGATTGTAGACCCGGCGCACCTGCGGCACCAGAGCGCGCAGCTCGTCTTTAGTCTTGAACTCGCGCACATGGAAGCCGCGCCGCGCCTTCACCCGCTCTGCCAGTTGGACGACGCGCTCCGGGAGGTGGTAGTCCTCCTCGCGCAGAAAGCCGGAGAGCAGGTCATCCTGCTTCTCAAAGCCGAGCGCCTCGAGGAAATCCCCATAATAAGGCAGGTTGTAAGGGATGCCCATCGCCGGGAGGTGATCGAACCCCTCCACCAGAATCCCCTGCCCATCGCCCTGCGCCAGCCCCTTGGTGCCGACCAGCGTGCGGATGCCGCGCTGCGCCGCCCAGGTTGCGCCTGCGTCGAACAACGCCCGCGCCGCTTCGAGGTCATCCACACATTCAAAAAAGCAGAACAGGCCGCGATCGGCGCAGCCCGGTTGCTGACGGTAACGGGTGTGGTTGAGCACGGCCAGCCGCCCGACCACCTCGTCATCCTGCTCGGCGAGGAAGAATGCCGCCTCGGAATGGCGGTAATACGGGTGCGCCGCCGGGTTCAGCGCAGTGCGCATCTCCGCCTCCATCGGCGGCACCCAGTACGGGTTGCCGCGATAGAGGCGAAAGGGAAAGCGGATAAAGCGGCGCACATCGCGCCGGTTCCCAGGGTCAATCTGCCGGACCTGCATCCTCGGCCTCTCCATCGCCATCGGGCAGCACGCGCCCTTTTTTCTTCTCCCAGGTTTCGTCATCCACCAGGGTGATCACACGGAAGGCCTCAGCGTAGGCCATCTCCTTGCCTTTGCCGCGCTCAGCCGCCCAGTTCTTGATGCGCTCTTCAGGGTCCCAGTTCTTCATCTGGCTCTTGTGGGCGCGCAGCGCTTCCACCTTCAGGTCAATCGTCTCGCTGATGTTAACGAACAGGTCGCTCTGTGTCCAGCCGGTGATGTAGACCTTGCGCGGCTTGTGTGCCTGCAACCCCTCCGCGGCCAGCTCCTCGAACAGGTTGGGTTGCCCGGCAGCGGGGAAGATGGCATCCAGCGCAGCTGTGGCCGCGGCGCGGTGATCGGGATGATTGATATAACTATCGCTGACGAACCAGGCAGTCGGGTCGCCGGTGACCACCACCTCGGGGCGGAAGCGACGGATCTCGCGCACCAGCTTCTTGCGCAATTCCAGGGTGGGCTGCAACATGCCATCCGGCTCGCCTAGGAAGACGACCTCCTGCACGCCGAGGATGCGCGCCGCCTCGCGCTGCTCGGCCTCACGGATTTCAGCCGCTCGCTCGCGGGTCATGCCCGGCTCGGCGATGCCCACATCGCCACTGGTGCAGAGCACATAACAAACCTTCGCGCCGGCCCGCGTCCAGCGAGCGATCGTTCCAGCGCAGGAAAACTCCGGGTCATCGGGATGCGCCATAATCACCATGGCGCGCTCCGGGACGTAAAAAACATCACTCATCAAAGAAAACCTCCAGGACATGAATTCAAAATCGTCAAAAAATATATAGCGCCCTGAGTAGCACGGAGCGATAGCACAGTGCATGTCGAAGGGCGCGAGGGGCAACGGTGCTACTCAGTCTGCTCAACCAGTCTCGACCTTACTCCGCTCCAGCACCCCCGTCATACAGCCAACGCCGCCCGCGGCTTTTAACAGTTCGCCAATCTCTATCGTATAGCAGGTCACGCCCAGGTCTTCGTAGAAGCGCTGGGTGCGCGGGTTACCCGCGGCCATCAGAATTTCGCGCCGCCCCAGGGTGACGAAGTTCAGCGCGTGGCCGCGGGTTGCCTCTTCCTCATCGGGCAGATAGACCACCCGGTAGCCGCGCGCCCGCAAAGCATCCACAGCGGCCCAGGCCAGCCGATAAGGCCAGGCCACCGCCAGGTCGCGGTCGAGGAAGCGCAGCATCCCCATCAGGTGCATCGTCCCCACAGGCATATCCACAACGATGGACTCCACGTCCATGGCCGCCAGCGCCTCGGCGACCTGCGCCGCGCCCTCGGCGTTGGTGCGCAGCCCGCGGCCAATCAGCACAGTATGCGGATCTAGCCAGGCGGCATCCGCGCCCTCGAAGGTAGCGTTGCCACGCAGGGTGCGCACAATGGGGATGCCCAGATCGGCCAGGCGGCGGGCGATCCAGCGCTCCTCCCCGGCGCGCACCGTGGATGCCGGGCGCGCCAGGATGACTCCCTCCGGGGTCATGAAGAGCAGATCGGCGCAAAAGATCAGATTGGGAGAGGAGGGCTGATCCGGCTCAACGTAGTGCACCGTCACTCCATGTTGACGGTACGCCGCGGCCAGGGCCTCGTGCTGCTGACGGGCGAGGGCGTAATCCGGCCGGTCGAGCATCTGCACCGCGTTGGGGTCTTCAATGGCGCCCCATGCCTCGCCGGGCGCGTGGAGTAAAACGGCCTTGAGGGGCGCGTATTCGCTATCCAGCCCGCAGGCAGCCCATAGCGCGCCGATCTCCCCGCGATGCGTGCTTTCGCGGGGAGACCAGCCCGCGCCGCCATAAGCGGCGCTGAAACGTTTTTGTGTATCCATGAAGTTATCTCCTCATCTCACGCAGCTGACGGAACAGCTCGCGTTCTTTGGGGGTCAGGTCTTTTGGCAAAATCACGTTGACTTTGGCCAGCAGGTCGCCGCGCTTTTTGGGGTTACGGATGTTGGGCATCCCCAGACCGCGCAGGCGGAACACCTGGCCGTTCTGCGTCCCCGGCGGGATGGTCAACTTGACGCGGCGGTCAATGGCGGCCACTTCCACCTCGCCGCCCAGCACGGCGTCATACAGACCCACGGGAACGGTGGTGCGCAGGTCATCGCCCTGGCGGGTGAACAACGGGTGCGGCAGCACCTCGATCTTGAGGTAGAGATCGCCGCGCTCGCCACCCATCACCCAGCGGCCGCCCTGTCCGCGTAAGCGCACCTTCGAGCCAGTGCGCACGCCGGGGGGGATTTTCGCCTCGATCTTGCGGCCATCATCCCATTGCAAGATGCGGGTGGTGCCGCGATGGGCTTCCTCCAGGGTGATCTGCACGGTATGTTCGGCATCCTGGCCGCGCTGCGGGCGGCGCACCCGCTGACGGGTGAAATCCATCCCTCCGGCACGCCCAAAGCCGCCAAACAGAGTCTCAAAGAAATCGGAAAAGCCGCCCAGCCCTCCAAAAAGCTGTTCCAGGTCTTCGGCGGAGACCTGACGGGTGTAGAACCCGCCCGGTTGCGTGCGCCAGACATCCCAGTTGAAGTCCTCAGGGCGACCGCCGGCACGGGCGAACTGCTGCCAGTGCGCGCCGAACTGGTCGTACTTCTGGCGCTTCTCCGGGTCGGAGAGCACCTCGTGCGCCTCGTTGATCTCTTTGAATTTCTCCTCGGCGGCTTTGTCGCCTTTGTTCATATCCGGGTGATACTTGCGCGCCAGGCGACGAAAGGCACGTTTGATCTCC
Organism: uncultured Anaerolineales bacterium; assembly: GCA_964653835.1. GTDB lineage: Bacteria > Chloroflexota > Anaerolineae > Anaerolineales > UBA11858 > J130. Next base: position 26,819 of record CAZZFZ010000009.1, on the reverse strand, counting down.
TCCTGCGAGGCGTTGCGATCCACACCGAGAATTTTGTAGTAATCCTTGTACTCCATAAGTCTACCAATATCCAAACCAGCGCTTCGACTTCGAGCTTCGTTTTGCTCAGCCCTCCGCTCAGCGCGATACCCACCAAAGTATATCAAATCAATATGTCAAATTAAAAGGGCGGGTTGTTCACCCGCCCTCGTCACGCGCTCCATCCCTCCGCAGTTACTTCACCTTCACCTCGATCTTGCGTTTCTTGGCCTCCGCCGCCTTGGGCAGGATCAGGCGCAAAACACCATTCTTGTACTCTGCCTGAATCTTACCCCGATCAATCTGATCCGAAAGGCGGAAGCTGCGCTCGTAATCGCCAACCTCGTATTCAGCAAACGCCAGCGAGTACCCATCCGGCCCCTGCGGATCGCAGTAGGCATTGACCGTGAGGATGTTCTTCTCCAGCGAGACGTCAATCTGATCCTGTTCAGCGCCGGGGATGTCCATCACCACGACGATTTCATCGGCGGTTTCGTAGACATCCGAGCGAGGGATGAAGCAGCGAGTCTCGCGGGTGCGTTCGCTCTGCTCAGGCAGCATTTCCTCTTTGCGGACTTCCATCGCTTTGCTCTCAGCCATAGCACACCTCCTGGATTACGCCACCTTGATGGCGATCTTCTTGGGACGATCTTCCTCAGCGCGCGGCAGGGTGACCTGCAAAACGCCGTTCTTGAAGGTGGCCTTCACCTTGTCCACATCCACCTTGAAGGGCAGCTCCAGGGTGCGGGCAAATTTGCCATAGCCGCGCTCCTGACGGTGGACACGCGCCCCTTCGGGCAGTTCATCGGGCTTGCGCTCGCCCCGCAAAGTCAGGGTCCCGTCGAGCACATCCAGCTGGATGTCCTTGCTATCCAGGCCAGGGAGTTCGGCGGTGACGATCACACTCTCTTCATCGGCCCACACGTTCATCGCCGGGAACCCCGGGGCTGTGCGCAGCCTGCGAGGGACAAACTCCTCAAACAGACGATCCATCTCACGATGCAGGCGGTCCATTTCCCGCCAGATCGAAAGGGGTGAATATCTACGGTACATAACGCTACCTCCTGATTCCTCAGATAATGTCCTGTTTTCTACCTGTAATCGCTGGACATTATAGGGAGGCGGCGTTAGAAAACCGCAAAAAAATTATTTAAGCTGTGTTAGAGTTTGGGGGTACTCAGGCGGTCTGTTTCTTCCGCGCTTTCGCGCGCATGCGGTTCATCACCTCGATGAAAATCGGCGCCAGTTGGGGATCAAAATGCTTGCCTGTTTCATGACGGATGATCTCCACAACTTCCTCGTGCGTGCGCGCCCGGTGATAGGAGCGCGTGGTCGTCAGCGCGTCGTACACATCGGCCAGAGCGAGGAGGCGCCCCTGGATAGGGATCTCTTTCCCCCCAATGCCCTCGGGGTACCCCTTGCCATCCCAGCGTTCATGATGATAGAGGACATAAGGCAACGTGGGGCGTAAATGCTGAATCCCGCGCAGCATCTTTGCCCCCTCCACGGTGTGGCTGCGCATCAACTGCCACTCTTCGTCCGTCAGCTTCCCCGGCTTGTTGAGCACGCGGCCAGGGATGACGATCTTGCCAATATCATGCAGCCGCGCCCCAAATTCCAGCATGCGAATATGTTGGCTGGACCAACCCAGCGCCTTCGCCATCCAAAGGGCATAAGTAGTCACGCGCTCCACGTGACCGCGGGTATAGCGGTCGCGCCCTTCGATAGCGTTGGCCAGCACCTTGACGGTCTCCAGATACGCCCGCCCCACCTGCGCTGCTTCCACGGCGGCGGTGCGATACAGCCGGGCGTTGATGATGCGCACCAGCGCATCGGGTTCAATCGGTTTGGTGAGGTAATCCTCCACCCCCAGCTCGCGCCCGCGCTGAATATCTTCAGAAGAACTATGCGAGGTAAGGAAAACAAAAGGAATCGCCGTCAGGCGCGGGATCTGACGCACGGCCTGAAAGAACTGCAAGCCGTCCATCTGCGGCATATTGATATCCGAGAGGATCAAACTGGGTATATGCCGCTTGAGCAGCTCCAGCGCTTCTTTGCCGTTCCTGGCCTGCAGGGTCTCGTAGCCCTCAAACTCCAGCGCATTGGCGATCACGCTGCGCACCGAGGCGTTATCTTCCACCACCAGGATCAGGCGCCGGAGAGAAGGTACACCCAGAGATTGAATCATTTCTTCACCCGTAAACGCGTTTCCATCACCTTGCGAAAGACCACAACCAAGTCAGGGTCAAAGGCTTTGCCGGAGTTCATCTCGATAAATTTTAGCACTTCTTGCGGCGATCGCGCCGGGTGATAGGGACGTGCTGTGGTCAGCGCGTCAAAGACGTCCACAATCGCCAAAAGGCGGGCGCCCAGGGGGATTTTACGCTCTTTCAGTCCCTCCGGGTAGCCACTGCCATCCCAGCGCTCGTGATGATAGAGCACCAACGGGCGCACACCGTGTAAATGAGTGATCTCTTCTAAAATCTTCGCCCCGGCGACCGGATGCTGGCGCATCAGACGCCACTCCTCAGGGGTCAATTTCCCCGATTTGTTCAGGATCTCATCGGGGATGATGATTTTACCAATATCATGCAACCGCGCGCCGAATTCCAGACGGCGAATCTCCGCCTCTGGCCAGTTGAGCTCCTCAGCCATCCAGAGGGCATACTGAGTCACCCGATCCACATGACCGCGGGTGTAACGATCGCGTCCTTCGATGGCGTTGGCCAGCACCTTGACGGTCTCCAGGTACGCCTGGCCGATGTGCGCCACTTCCACCTCGGCGGCACGCAACAGACGAGCGTTGATTGTGTTTACCAGATCACGATGATTGATCGGCTTGGTGATGTAATCTTCCACCCCCAGTTCGCGCCCCAGGCGGATGCTTTGTGGTGAATTATCCGCCGTCAAAAAGATAAAAGGGATTGCCACCCAATCCGGCCTTTTGCGCACTTCATGATAAAAAGTAATACCATCCATGCGCGGCATGTTGATATCCGAAAGGATGATGTCAGGCGCGAACGTCTCCAACGCCTTGAGCGCTTCCACGCCATCCCGTGCAGCTACGACCAGGAAGTTATCGATCTGCAAATGCTTGGCAATGCCCTGACGAATGGCATCGTTATCTTCAACAAGTAAGATTCTTTTACTGGGTAACGGAATCGTTGGCCGGGCCACCATAATCACAATCCTCTCAGGCGATTGGGTCGTTGATCGGCCTGCCACCTGAAAAATCTGAGAGTCTCCATCTTACCGTGAAATCTGCAGATTTGCAATTCGGCAAACCAATAGTGGTAAACTTTTCCCATGAAAACATTCAAACGCTGGTTTTTCAATTTATGGTATTTTCGCACCCCGCCGTGGGATACCGGGGTCAGCCCGCCAGAGCTACTGGACTTCATCGCGCAGCACCCGCCCGGTCGCGCCCTGGACCTGGGCTGCGGCACGGGGACGAACGTCATCACCCTGGCACAGCAGGGCTGGCAGGTCATCGGGGTGGACTTCGCCCCGCGGGCGATCCGCCTGGCCCGCCGCAAGGCGCACCGCGCCGGCGTAGAAGCCCAGTTTCTGGTGGATGATGTCACTCGTTTGCAGGGGGTGGAACCACCCTTTGACCTGATCCTGGATATGGGTTGCTTCCACGGCCTGAGCGCGCCGGCCCAGGAGAAATACCGCCAGAATGTGGAACGGTTGCTGGCCCCCGGGGGACACTTCCTGCTGTATGTCTTCTTCCGATCCAGCAAAGCCGCGCCGCGCCCCGGCGTGATCGAAGCCGACCTGGAACACATCGCCAATCACCTGCACCTGGTGGAGCGGCACAACGGTCAGCAAGGGGAACGCCCCGCAGCCTGGCTGTACTTCCAGAAACAATGAGATTGCTCTTCCTCTTCCTCGACGGCGTCGGGCTGGGCGCGGACGACCCTCAACGCAACCCGTTTGCTCGCGCTCCCATGCCCAACCTTGAGCGCCTGTTGGGGGGGAACAAGCTGGTCAACGGCGTCAATGGCGCCGCCGAGGAACGCGCCACCCTGCTCGCCCTGGACGCCTGCCTGGACGTTGAAGGGCTGCCCCAATCAGCCAGCGGCCAGGCAACTCTGCTGACCGGCGTCAACGTCCCGGCGCTGCTGGGCGAGCACTTCGGCCCCAAGCCCAACCGGCAAATCCAGGCGCTGCTCGGCAACGGCAACCTGTTCCGCAGTTTCAAAGAGAACAGCCTGCGCGCCAGCCTGCTCAACGCCTACCCGGAAGCCTATTTCCGGGGGTTGGATTCCGGCAAGCGACTACCCGGTGCGATCGCCATGGCGGCGCGCCTGGCCGGGCTACCGCTGATGACGGCTGACGACCTTTTCGAGGGCAAGGCCCTTTCGGCCGATTTCACCGGCAAAGCCTGGCTGGAGCGTTTGGGATATCCCCAGGCACCCGTACTTTCCTTCGATCAGGCAGGGCGCAGGCTCGCCGCCCTGGCCGCTGAATACGAACTGGCCTTTTTTGAGTTCTGGATCAGCGACGTCCTCGGTCACCGCCGGGATATGGAAGCCGCTATCGCCTGGCTTAAACGCTTCGATCAGGTGCTTGGCGGGCTGCTGGACGCCTGGGACGATTCCCAAGGGGTGATCCTGTTAACCTCCGATCACGGCAACCTGGAGGATCTGACCACCCGACGGCACACCGCCAACCCCGTCCCCGCCTTACTGATTGGCGCGCCGGATTTACGTCAGTCATTCGCCCGGCAGCTGCACGATCTGACCGACATCACCCCCTCGATCCTGGAATTGTTTGGCCTTTCCAAATAAAAACAACCGGCAGCCCCAATTGGGCTGCCGGCACCCTCCGCCACGACCTTCTCACCACAGTCAGGCAGCGGTCTTCTCTTTGTGCTGGCGCACCAGCTCGCGGCGCAGGATCTTCCCCACCGTGGTCTTGGGGAGTTCGTCACGGAATTCAATCTCGGTGGGCACTTTGTAAGCGGCCATCTGCTCTTTGCAGTAAGCGCGCAGTTCTTCCACCGTGGCCGTCTCGCCGGGCTTGAGCACCACCCAGGCCTTGACCGTCTCCCCACGCTTCGGGTCGGGGATGCCGGCCACGCCGACTTCCAACACCTTGGGATGCGAGGCGATCACTTCCTCCACCTCGCGTGGCCACACCTGGAAGCCGCCCGGCTTAATCAGCTCTTTCTTGCGATCCACAATGTAGAAGTAGCCATCCTCATCCATGCGAGCGATGTCGCCGGTGTAGAGCCAGCCGTCGCGCAGCGCGTTCTTCGTCTCGGTGGGCATGTTGTGATACCCCTTGAAGACCTGCGGCCCCTTGATGACAAGTTCGCCGACCTCGCCCGGCGGAAGCACCGTCACCTCGTCGTCCAGACTGACAATGCGGGCGTCCACATCCGGCAGGGGCAGGCCAATCGAACCGGTGCGATTCTCCCCCAGAAGCGGGTTACAGTGCGTGGCCGTGGGCGCTTCGGAGAGGCCGTAGCCCTCAAATACCTTGCCGCCGGTCAACGATTCAAATTTTTCCTTCGTCTCGCGCAGCAACGGCGCGGAGCCGGAAATACACGCCTTGATCGAGCTGAGGTCATACTTACCTTCAAGCACATCCGGCCAGTTGTTGATGGCGTTATACAGCGTGGGTACGCCTGGGAAGATCGTGCAGCGATATTTCTGCAGGTTGTCCAGGTCATCCTTGATATCGCGGGCGTTGGGGACCATCACCAGCGAGGCGCCGGTCGCCATAGCGAAGCTCATCCCCGCCACCATGCCGTAGACGTGATACAGCGGGATCGCCATCAGGACGACCTCCTCGCCATCTTTGGCGTTGGTCATCCAGTAGCGGATTTGCAGTGTGTTGGCGACCAGGTTGCGGTGCAGGGCGATCGCCCCCTTCGAGGTCCCCGTCGTCCCGCCGCTGTATTGGAACACGGCAATGTCATCGGGGCCAACATCCACCTTGGGGCGGTCTTCGGGTTTGAACTTGTTGAGCAAGTCCTGCATCCACACATCCCCCTCGCCCAGCGTCACCCGGAAGCCAGCTTTCTTTTCTTTCAGCAAGGTAAAGAGAAAAGCGGTGACCGGCGGAAGGGTTTCTTTGATGTTGGTGACGATCAACTTGCGAATGCCGGTCTTTGGCTGCACCGATTTGACCGTGTTGTAGAAGTTGCTCATCACCACCATGACCTCGATGCCGGCGTCGTTGACCTGATGCTCGATCTCGCGCGGCGTGTAGAGCGGATTGGTGGCGACCACAATCGCCCCGGCTTTGAGCGCGCCGTAATAGGCAATCACAAACTGCGGCGTGTTGGGCACGAAAATCCCCACCCGGTCGCCCTTCTTCACTCCCAAAGAAGCCAGACCTGCCGCGAAGCGATCGGTAAGCTCGTTCATCTCGCGGAAGGAGATCTTCGCCCCTTTGAAGATGGTGCAGGGCGCGTCCGGGTATTTGCGAGCGTTTTCTTCTAAAAAGAAAAACAGGGGAACTTCCGGGTAATCAATCGATTGCGGCACACCTTCATCGTACCGCTGTAACCAGGGACGGTCGCTCATTGTTCTCTCCTTCATTTGGTTCAAGACGAAAAAGCTTATGCGGCAAAATCATTATAGATAGTTCTGGTGCGAATGTCAATTTTCCCCGGCAAGAAAGGCGCGCACCACGGTTTCCATCTCCGCGGCGACGCCGGGGCGGGCGCGGAACCAGCGGATGCGTGGGTCATCCTGTTTAAACCAGTTGGCCTGCTGGCGGATATAACGACGGGTGATGCGGCGCATCTGTGTTTTGGCCTCCTCCAGGGTGATCTCCCCGCGTAGGTATTCGATCACCTGACGATAGCCAATCGCTGAAAGCGGCGGCAGATCGGGCGAATAGCCGTTGGCCAGCAACGACTGAACTTCATCCACCAGCCCGACGGAGAACATGGCCTCGATGCGCGCGTCCACGCGGGCGTACAGCTCTGAGCGCGGCCGCTGCAGGCCGAGCAGCAACTGTCGGTAGGGGGATTCGCCCGCTTCCCTCTGGGATGAGAACCGCTCCCCGGTGGAGAGGATCACCTCCAGGGCGCGCACCGTGCGGCGCAGATTCTGCGGTTCGATGCGGGCAGCAGCCTGAGGGTCAAGCCGTTGCAGGCGGTCGTATAACCCCTGCGTGCCGATCTCCTCCGCCCAGCGCTCCAACACAGCCCGCAGCCGAGAGTCAGGCTCCACCCGCGGGACGCGCCACCCTTCCACGAAGGCGCGCACATACTGCCCCGTGCCGCCGACCATCAGTGGCAACCGCCCGCGGGCGTGAATCGCGGCGATGGCCTCCTGCGCTTCCTGTAAATACCTCGCCAGGCTCCATACCTCATCCGGGTCGGCGACGTCAATCAGATGGTGGGGGAGGCGCGCCCGCTCCTGCTCCGTGGGCTTGGCCGTGCCGATATCCATGCCGCGGTAAAGCAGCCGCGAATCCGCCGAGACAATTTCTGCCCCCAGACGCTCGGCCAGCTCCAGCGAAACAGCGGTTTTGCCCACCGCCGTAGGCCCCAACAGGATCAGGAGCGGGGGTTTATTCTCAAGAGACGGCATTTTCAAAGTGTTCAATTTGTGGCTCAGCATGCCCCGTGGGGCGATAGATGGCGATCACGTCAATGCGCCAGGCTCCCTGAACTTCGGGGTGCTCCGCCAGGTAGGACTCGGCCGCGGCCAGTAAATGGGTGCGTTTGGCCGCGGTGACCGCCTCCTCCGGGTATCCATAACGCAGCGTGGCGCGCGTCTTGACTTCTACGAAGACCGTCTCCTCCCCCTGACGGGCGATCAGGTCAATCTCGCCGTGTGGCGTGCGCACGTTGCGCGCCAGCACCGCATACCCGCGCCCGATCAGATACTCGGCAGCGCACGCTTCCCCCCAGCGCCCCAGAGCTTTACGATGGTTCATTGTCCCACAGTTTCTTCAACCAATCGGGCACCGCCAATGGTTGGTTTTTATCGCGCAGGGCGGCGGCTTCAACCAGGCGCTCATACGCCTGGAGCATGCGCGCGCCGGTGTTCTCGATAGCGTATTCCGAAATGCTCTGGCGAGCGCCCTCGCTCAAACTGCGCCGCAGGTCAGCATCCATCGCCAGGCGCACCAGCTTGCCGGTGAAAGCGGCCAGATCCATCTCGGGGATGAGCAAGCCGTTCTCGCCGTCGTGGATGGTGTCGCCAATCCCCGGCGAGGAAATCCCCAGAACCGGCAGCCCGGCCGCCATGGCTTCGATCACCGAAAGGGGATGCACCTCGGTCACCGAGGCGGTTACAAAGAGGTCACCCATCATCAGGTAACGCGGTATCTCGTCATAGGGAACCAGGCCGGTAAACACCACTCGATCTGCAATCCCCATGTGGCGGGTCAAGTCCTCCAAGGTATCGCGCTCGCTGCCATCGCCCACCAGCAACAGGCGCAGATTATCTACCGCCTGCGCCGCACCGCGGAAGGAGCGCAGCAAAAAGGGCAGGTTTTTCTCCGGGCCGAGGCGACCGGCGTACACCAGGATCACGTCGCCGTCATCGAAGCCAAACGTCGAGCGCGCCATCGGGCTTTCCACGGCGCGGAAGGGGGCGATGTCCACCCCGTTGGGGATCACCTCAATCGGCGCGTCCACGCCCAGATGACGCAGCACCCGCTCCACCCCCGGAGAGGGCGCCACCACCAGATCCACCGTGTCGCAAAAATTCCCCAGGTAAGCCTTCAGGAACATCTCCCCTACTCCCTCGGGCACATAGGGGAAATAGGCCTGCACGTAGAGGTCATAGCGCGTGTGATTGGTAAAGATAATCGGGATGCCAAACGGTTTGCAGTTCAGCAGCGCCAGCCCGCCGCTGAGGAAAGGATGGTGCACGTGCACCACATCCATGCTGCGGAGGAGATCGCGGGCCTCGCGCGTGTAGCGCACATTGAGGTAAAAACCGGTATCCCGGATGGGAACGCCGGGCGAGCGAATGATGTTGGTCTCCTCGTCCTGATAATCTTCATCCCCAAATGTAAACACAAAAACCTCATGCCCCCGGTCTTCCAGGTAGCGTTTGTTCAGCTCGATGTAATTCGTCACCCCGCTAATATGCGGCTTGTAGATATCCGCCATCATGCCAATTCGCATGGGATCATCCTCTCCATACCATACTGAAAAACCATCTCGCCCCATCAATCATACCATGCAAGCCGGTACTCCCGCCATCTGGCATCCATCTCAATCCGCGGGTAAAATGCACTCATGGCGCAACGCAAGCACCTGCCCAAGATCGACCGCATCGGCACGCTGGCCGCCAGCATCATGCTGGCCTATTTCCTGGCGCGGGTGATTCGCATTCCCTCGCTTGACTTCACCCTGCGGTTGCCCGGCGCGCAGCTAGATCTGCACTTCAACATCACCACGGTGGTGGCATTCTTCGTCATCGGCCTGACAGCTACGGGCGTGGACTGGTTATTGAGGGAACATCCGGCCCTGAGCGGGAGGACCACTTTTCAGCACTGGCTGCTGCCGGCGCTGACCGCTTGGGCCGTGGGCGCGGCCCTGCTGCGACAGCCTTTCGGCCCGGTGTGGTGGGTCGGGTTTGGCCTGGGGTCGGCTCTGCTGATGCTGGTGGTGATCGCCGAATACATCACCATTGACCCACAAGACCTGCGCCGCCCCCCCGCAGCGATCACGCTGACCGCGGTGGCTTACGCCCTTTATCTGGTGATCGCCATGCTGGCGCGCCTCCGCGGGGTGCGCCTTTTCCTCACCGTGCCGCTGGTGACCCTGGCCAGTGCGCTGGTTGGCCTGCGGCTGCTGATGTTACAGTTTCCCCGGCGCGGCGTGTGGCGGGCGACCGCGGTGATCACCCTGATCTACGGGCAGGTGAGCACGGCGTTGTATTATCTCCCTCTCTCGCCGATGGCCTTCGCGCTCGCCCTCGTCGGTCTGCTTTACAGCCTGGTCACCCTGGCAGAAAGCGTAATCCATCAGCGACGCGGCCTGCGCGTTGCACTGGAACCCATCCTTGTTCTGGTCTTCACCTGGGCGCTGGCCATTATTCTGGGGTAAGCTCCCTGCAACCAGAACGGGTAGATCGGGTTAATAGGGATGCCAATCTGTCGGGTTGGTGAGGCCACGCCACGCCGCCCTTCACACTCGCAGGAGGAAAAACTATGCAAAGCTGGATCCCATTCGCTGTACTCGTGCTCTCGTACCTGATCGGGGCGATCCCCATGGGGTTCATCGCCGTCAAGCTGACCACGGGGAAGGACGTCCGCCATATTCAGAGCGGCCGCACGGGAGGGACAAACGCCATGCGGGCTGCGGGATTCTGGGTCGGCTTCCTCACCAGCCTGGCCGACGTGGGCAAAGGGATGCTCTCGGTGTGGCTGGCGCGCAACCTAGCCTCCGGCAACATCTGGATCGAAGTTCTCGCGCCCACCATCGTCATCGTCGGGCACAACTACTCGATCTTCACCCTGCACCGCGACGAAAATGGCCGCCTGAAGATCGGCGGAGGCGCGGGCGGCGCACCCAGCGTGGGCGGCGCGGCAGGGTTGTGGCCGCCGATGTTCTTCATCCTCGTCCCCCTGGGGGCGCTGATCCTCTTTGGGATTGGCTATGCCTCGGTGGCGACATTAAGCCTGCCGATCATCGCTGCCCTGATCTTCGCCATGCGCGCCAACATGGGTCTCTCCCCCTGGTATTACCTGTGGTACTGCCTGTTCGCCGAAATCCTCATCCTGTGGGCGCTGCGCCCCAACCTCAAGCGCCTGGCAAACGGCACCGAGCGACTCATCGGCTGGCGAGCGAAGCGCCGCCAGTCGCGCCAGAACGCCGACGAGCAAAGCTAATCCCCTAACGATCGTACAGGCCGACCAGCTCTCCCTGGCCGAGGATACGCCCCTGCATGGCGCGTTCCACCTCGGCCTTGCTCGCCCCGGAGGGAAGTTCCAACATCCTATCAAGCGCGTAGATCTTAAAGAAATAGCGATGCGGCTCCCCCGGTGGCGGGCACGGCCCACCATACCCCACGCTGCGCCAGCCATTGCGCCCTTCCACGCCCACTCCGGTGACTCCTTCGGGCAACGAACGCACATCAGGGGGGATATCAAACAGCACCCAGTGCACCCACGTCCCCGCTGGTGCATCGGGGTCGCTAACGATCAGGGCAAAGCTCTGCGTCCCCGAGGGGACGACTGTCCAGTTCAACTCCGGGGAGATATCCCGTCCATCGCAGGTATACTGCTCCGGGATCGTCCCCTGATGTTCAAAGGCTGGGCTGGTCAGATCAATCCGCACCATCTGCTCCTCTCCTTTCTCTTCCGCCGTGACGGGCGCACAGCCCGCCGCCAACAGAAACAAGCCGCACAGGCTGATCCACAAGAAGCGATCGCGGATCATCGAGCTCATCCTCAAGGAGAAATCAGAATCGCGCGCGCCGGCGCCCCGTCGCTGCCCATAATCTTCAACGGCAGGCAAAACAGAGTATAGGCCCCCGGCTCCACCGCGGATAGGTCCAGCCCTTCCACGGGAATAACACCGGCGCGGAGCAGAATACGGTGTGTGGGTACCGGCGCTTTAAAGGGGGCAACGGAGAGGTAATCCACGCCCACTAGCTGGATACCATGCGCGACCACCCACTCCGCCGCCCCGGCATCCAAGGCGACGAAATCTTCCTGGAAAACCCGCTCGCCACGCGCCCACAGCGCCGAGTTGCGCGTTTTGAGCAGCAGCCGTGTCGTCCCCGCGGGGATGGAGGCGGCCTCTAAATCCGCTGCGGTGATCGCCGCGCCGAGTTCGGGCAATGCGACCACCTGCGCCGGGCCGGTGAGCACGCCCAGGTCGAGCTGCTCCACCGTGGGCGCGTCGCCACCGAGAAAGTGATACGGCGCATCCACATGCGTGCCGATATGCACCGTGGCGGAGAGATGAGTCACGTTGGCATCGGCGCCGTCTTCCATCTTGCTGATGCTGCGCAGCTCGATTTTCGGGTCGCCCGGCCAGGTCGGCAGATTGGGCGAGATGGGGAGGGAAATGTCGTGGATTTTCATAGTTACGTTGGTTATAGCCGAGGTGGTCTGCGGTCGGCAGTCAACAGTTCGCGGTCGGTAGTCAGCGCGGCGGGAAAACAGCCTTGCGCTCCGTCACCTGATCCAGGGCTTCGCGGTCCACCGTCACACCCAGGCCGGGTGCGTCGGGCACGTCTATGGTGCTGTCGGCGCTGAGGGTGAACACTTCGCGGGTGATATCCCTGGCGTAGTAACGCTCGGTGGCGGAGATATCGCCAGGGAGCCTGAAGTTGGGCAGCGAAGCCAGGGCGAGGTTGGCGGCGCGCCCTACACCGGTTTCCAGCATGCCGCCGCACCACACCGGCACATCTTGCTCCAGGCTAAGATCGTGAATCCGGCGTGCGTTGAGCAGGCCGCCGACGCGCCCCTGCTTGATGTTGATCACCCGGCAGGCGTCCATCTCCAGCGCCTGGCGCGCCTGCCGCGGCCCGGTGATGCTTTCATCCAGGCAAATGGGCGTGTGGAATTGCCGCTGCAGACGGCTGTGATCCCACAGGTCGTCCTCCGCCAGGGGTTGTTCGATCAGCAACAAATTGAATTCGTCCAGCGGCAGCAAGGCGTCGGCATCTTCCAACGTATAGGCCGAGTTGGCGTCCACCTGCAAGGGAAGATCGGGGTAACGCTGGCGCACCGCCTGCACCTCGCTGACATCGCGGCCTGGTTTGATCTTCAGCTTAACGCGCCCATAACCGCGGTCGAGGTAGCCGTCCACCACGCGCAGCAATTCATCCGTGGTATCCTGCAAACCCACGGAAACGCCAACGGGCACCCGCCGCCGCTCCCCGCCCAACAGATCGCGCAGGGAGCGCCCGCTGGCCTTGCCGAGCAAATCCCACAACGCCATCTCCACGCCGGCCTTCGCCATCTGATGTCCTTTGATATGCGCCAGGCGAGCCTGCAAATCGGCCGCATCAGCCACATCCTGGCCAACGAGCGCCGGGAGGATGAAATCCTGGTAAACATGCCAGGCCGTGCCCACAGTCTCATAGGCGTAGCCAGGATCGCGATCGGCGACGCATTCGCCCCAGCCGATTAACCCCTCGGCATGGACCTCGAGGAGGATACAATCACGGGTGTAGATACGCCCGAAGGAGGTCTCAAAATGCGATTGCAGGGGCATGCGGAGGTGATAAAGGGTGACTTGGGAAATGTGCATTGGGTTTTATCCGATTGGTCACTTGGTCTTGATAGTTGTCTGGTCTTACTTGTCGGTTGGTCTAATGGTCGGCGGTCGGCAGTCTGCGGTCAGCGATCCACAAACGTTAAAACGTGCTCTCGCCGTGGCTGAGGACGTAAAAGCTGCGCGGCTGAGAGCCCGGGAGGTAAACAAAATCGGTGATCAGGTAGCCGCGGGCGAAAAGTTCTTCCAGCAAAACGCGGCTGTGCAACCGCCAGGCCAGCGCCAGCTCCGGGTCAGCCTTTCGCAGGGATTGAAAATCGGCGGGGATCTCCACTAACAGCAGGTTTTCCTCTATGGGGATGGAACTCACCTCCACAGGCTCCGGCCAGCCATCCGGGCGCAGACGCGTGGGGTTGAGGATCTGCGCGCCGGAGGCGAGGAAGTGCGCCAGGTCAAGGGCGCGGCGGTTCTTCGCGCTCAAACGCCGGTTGACCCGCGGCGTGTTGACCCACCAATCCACCCGCAAGCGGTCGGAGGGCAGACCAACGTTCAAGCCGTCGCGCATCTCGCCATAGTATTCCCGAATATAGGTGTTGCACACCGCCCCCAGCTTAGCGATGTTCAACCGGGCGTTGCGGCTGAGCAGTGGATCATACGTCCAATGGATTAAATTCAACCCCTGCGCCCGCACCATCTGCCACTGAGCGCGCTTGAGGCGAAACCCCAGGCCGCGGTCGCGGTAATCAGGGTGAATGCCCGCCATGTGCGAGGCGTGGATCGGCCGCGGCCCATCGGGAGTTTCATGCAGGCCGGGGAAGCCAAACACAAAGCCCACCAATCGCTCCCCCTCCAACGCGCCGATGACCAGCCCGCCATGATCCACCGCTGCTCGCAACAGATGCACCGGGACGACATCGGTTTCGTTCCCCGGCCACACCAGGCGTTGTAATTCTTCCACCGCCAGCAATTCTTCGGGACTTTCAATCAAACGGATTTGAATCGTCATCTTCACGACCTACGGCGAAAAGCGTTGCGCAAAAATTCAAGCCGCCAGTTCACTCCTTCCAGGTATCCCAGCCGGTAGGAGAAGCGCGAGGGCAGCAGGTTAAACACCCGTGGGAGGGTATCCAGTGTGCAGGTGCGGTTACCTGCCAGATAATCCAACCAGAAAGTGGAGACCGGCGCGCCGGGCAGGAAATATTCTAACATCACTGTGAGCGCTCGCATATACGGCGGCGGCACCGAAATCAGGTTGCGGCGCAGGCCCAACCGCCCGGCAATGATATGAATAACCTCGCGCAGCGTAAGGAATTCCGGCCCGCCCAATTCATAGAGCTGATCACGGGTATCCTCGTCATCCAGCGCCCAGGCCATACAGGTGACCAGGTCTTCCACCCACAGCGGCTGCAAACGCGTCTCGCCATCGCCAGGGATGAGGATAAAGCCCGGTTGAACGGCGAGCAACTGCGCCAGCCCGGTGGTGAACCCGTCCCCAGGGCCAAAGACAATCGCCGAACGAAAGATGGTATATGACAGGCCGCTGTGCCGAATGGCCTGTTCGGCAATCGCCTTGGCCTTAAAGACCGGGTAGGCCGAGGCGCGGTCAGCACCCAGGTGACTGAGATAAAGCAAACGCTCCACACCCGCATCCACCGCCGCAGCCAGCAGCGCCCGCGTACCGCGCACATCCACCGCCAGCAAATCGGCGGCCGCGCCGTGGCGCTCCACTCCGGCGAGGTGATACACCGTATCCACCCCCACCATCGCCGCCCGCAGCCCGCGGGGATCGCTCAGCGAGGTCACCGCCACTTCAACTGAGACGCCGCGCGGCAGCCGCGGCGAAGTCTGTGAGGGGCGAATCAGTGTGCGCACCTGATAGCCCGCCTCCACCAGATGGCGGATCAGCGCCCGCCCGACAAAACCCGTCCCACCGGTGACAAGGATCATGGCCGCGATTATAGCACGCCGCCGCTGGCACGCGCCTTGCAACGTCTCAAGCGATGTGCACTCAAACAGTGTTGACGAATATGGACAACCCCATGAACTCTCCTTCCCGAACGTTCGGCTTCCACTACATCCCCGACGACCAGCACTACCGTCAGGTTGACCTGGAAACCTGGCTGCCACGGCTGCGCCAGCTCGGCGCCGGATGGCTGGTGCTCAAAGCGCCGCCGACGCGCGCCCTGCCGGAAGCCTTTCTGCGCGGGCTGCTGGAGGCCGCGGTTCAGCCCGTGGTTCACTTCGACTGGGCCGCCGCGCGCACCCCAGCCCTGGCCGATGTGCAACTGCTCTGCCGCACCTACGCCCGCTGGGGCGTGCGCTACGTGGCCTTCTTCAACCAGCCGAACCGGCGGGCGTTCTGGCGCGGGGCGCAATGGGCGCAACAAGACCTGGTGGAACGATTTCTGGACCTCTTCCTGCCGCTGGCGGTAGAAGCCTTACGGGTCGGGCTGACGCCGATCTTCCCGCCGCTGCAAACCGGCGGCGATTACTGGGACACCGCCTTTTTGCGCGCTGCCCTAGAGGGGTTACAGCGACGCGGCAGCGAGGGGTTGTTGAGCGAACTCGTCATCGGGGCGCAGGCCTGGGCAGGCGACCGGCCGCTCGACTGGGGCGTCGGTGGGCCGGAGCGCTGGCCGGGAGCGCGGCCGTATTGCACCCCGGCGGACGAGCAGGATCAATGCGGCTTTCGCGTGGCCGACTGGTACGACGCCATCATTCGCTCCGTGTTGAACGCCCCGCGCCCCCTGTTCCTCTTCGAGATGGGCTGCCCGCCGGGGGAAGAACACGCCGCCCGCAACCTGACCATGGCGCGCCTGCTAAAAGGCGAAACGGTTGACGGCCATCCGCCGCTGCCATCCGCGGTGATTGGTGGAGCATTCTGGTTGTTGAGCGCCTCTCCCGATGATCCGACATCCTCTCAGGCCTGGTACCCACCCCAGGGCGAACCCCTGCCGGTGGTGCAGACCTTTGCCCAATGGCAAAACAACACCCCAAAAAGCGGCGCGCCCCCTGCGAGGGAGTCCCGCCCGATCAGCCATTACCTGCTGCTCCCCTCCTATGAGTGGGGGATCGCCGAGGCGCACCTCGAAATGATCCGCCCCCTCATCAAGCGCCATAAACCCACGATCGGCTTCTCGCTGGAGGAAGCGGCTCAGGCGCGCCGCGTCACGGTGATCGGCTCGGAGGAAGATTTCCCCGAGGCCGCGCTGCGCCAGCTGCGCGCCGGTGGTTGCATTGTTGAGCGACTGCCCGCCGATGGCACAACTCTTGCATCGCATCTGTGCAATGGCACTGCCCAAGACTGACATTCAGGAGAGCACGATGACCTTTGAACCCCTGCCCGCCCAATCATCCCCCGATGCGTCCCCCATACGTGGCCCGGTGATCAAAGTGCTGGGGCTGGGCGGCGGCGGCAGCAACGCCGTTGACCGCATGATGGAACTCGGCCTGCGAGGCGTGGAATTTATCGTCGCTAACACCGATCGCCAGGCGCTGGAGCGCAGCGCCGCGCCGAACAAGGTTCAATTGGGGCCTAAGCTGACCCGCGGCCTGGGGGCCGGAGGACGCCCAGAGGTGGGGCGCGAGGCCGCGCTGGAAAGCCGTCACATCCTGGCCGAGGCGCTGCACGGAGCCGACATGGTATTCCTCACCGCCGGGATGGGCGGCGGAACCGGCACCGGCTCGATCCCCGTGGCGGCGGAGATCGCTAAAAGTCAGGGCGTAGTCACCATCGCCGTGGTCACCATGCCGTTCTCCTTTGAAATGCACCGCCGCCATCAAAACGCCGTCGATGGGTTGAAGGCCCTGCAGCAGCACGCCGACACGCTCATCACCATCCCCAACGACCGCCTGCTGCACGTCGCCCCCGCCGATCTTCCCCTGGAAACCGCCTTCCGCCTGGCCGACGACGTGCTGCGCCAGGCCGTGCAAAGCATCTCCGAACTGATCACCGAACCCGGCATGATTAATGTGGATTTCGCCCACATCCGGCGCATGATGCAACTGGGCGGCGGGGCGCTGATGGCGATCGGCTACGGCCAGGGGGAGGATAAGGCGGTCAAAGCGGTGCGGCAGGCGCTGGAACACCCTTTGCTGGAAACCGTCTCGCTGCAAAACGCCGCCGGGGTGATCGCCAACTTCACGGCCAGCTCTGAACTTTCGTTGATTGAATTCAGCGAGGCGCTGATTTACTTGCAGGAGCAGGCCAACCCGGATGTAGAGATCATTATGGGGACCACGCCGCGCGAACACATGGGGGAGCGCGTGCAGGTTAACCTGATCGTCACCGGATTGGGCGCGCCCACGCTGGAGGAAGTGCTGCCCGGCGCCGAGCGCATCCACACTCGCCCGGCACCCGCCCGGCAGCCCGAGGTCGGCGTCCCGGTCCCGTCCATTTCCACCACCGACCTGGACATCCCTGCCTTCCTGCGCCGTCAAAGCCGCCTGGCAAGTCGATGACCGCTGGAGCCAATACTGTGCTGGATCCCAAATTACTGCAAGCCATCCATCAAAAGGTCATCCGCCGCTTTCCTGAGGTGAGCCGGGTAAAGCCGCAGGTAAAACGGCAACGCCCGCCGGACGCCCCGCCCGGCACCGCATCCAATTATCTATTGCTCTACAAAACCACCGCGCGGGGGCCGGGTGGCCGCTCCATCCCGCGGGTGGTGCGCGTGGTCGTCTCCCCACAGGGCAAAGTAATAAAAATGACGACTTCACGCTGAACCTTCAGGCTGGTATGAATATCTGTTAAGAAAGGATTGATCATCATGAGTATCACGCAACGTCTGGAACTGCAATTTTGGCTGGTGATTATCCCGTTGATCCGCCGCTCGCGTTTACTGCGTTTCGTCTTAGCTCGCGGGTATCTACTGATGCGCCAGCGTCTCATCGGCGGGCTGCTCCTCCCCGCAGTACTCACCGTTCTCCTGGGACTGTTTACAGGATATACTTTGGGGTTAATCTTTCCTCAGTAGGTTTTATGATGCTGAAATCCCAGATCGCGTTGACCCTCCTCGTGCTGGCAGGCATCCTGGGATCCACCATCATGCCTGCGCAGGCACAAGCCGGGCTGCCAGGAGATCCCAACTTCGGCTATGGAGCCTGCCTGCAACTGGACGGCTATCACGTTGCCGACTCCGTGCGCCTCGCTGACGCCTTCGGCCTCAACTGGTTGACGATCGATTTCGATTGGGCACGCTACTGGCCAGAGGCCTCCAGCGAACCACGTTGGGATGCCCTCGATACGGCCATGCAGGCCGCGGCAGGGACGCACCTGGCGACGATGATCGCCATCACCCACGCCCCCCCATGGGCACTCATCGAAAACGGCCCAGACCCAACCCTGACCGCTGATCTCACCCTCCGCCTGGTACAGCGATACCCAAACAGCCTGGCAGCGTTGGAACTCTTCCCAGGGGCGAACACCATCGAAGGATGGGGGGCTACACCGAACGCTGCCGCCTACGCTGCACTGCTCGAGGAAACTACTTCTGCTCTTGCAAAAGGGGGGTATAATCAAACTCCCATCGCAGCCGGAATCACCCCACAATCCGCAGGCAATGCCGCCCTCGACTTCCTGACGGCGCTGTATGCCGCCCGCGAGGGGAGAGGCATCCCAGTCATCAGCCTGCGCCTGCCGCGGATCACCGCCGCGCCGGACGTCGCCCCCGAAGACTCGGCTACTGCTACCCTGCGGTTTCACGAACAGGCGCGGCAGATCATGCGAGAGAACGATGATTGGAGCGGCCTGATTTGGCTGACGCGCTTCGACTGGGATCCGAACGCCTCGCTTTCTCCCAACACACACGGACTCTGGCTGCAAGAAGCCTTTGTGGGGTTACGCCCACAATTGTACATCGGCATGGCCTCTTACGGATGCCTGAACGACCCAACTTCACCCTACAGCCTGGTTGATCCCGATGGCCGCCCAACCACAGCCTTTGAAGCGCTGGCACGCCTGATCGCTTCCACAGCGACCAGCCAAATATCGACAATAGTCATCGAAGGCAACTGAATTCCACAGCCGCCCATGAAAATCCTGCGCTCTTTGTTCTTCGCCTTGATATTCGGCGCCTCCTTGCTTTGGGGACTCCATCTCGCCGCAAAGCGAAGTCCAACCTCACCGAAAGCCATCGACACGACGCTCACCCGCGAGGCGCAACAACCGCTTAATTTGCTGCTCATTGGCATTGATGGCGAAAAGCTGGAAGGCGTGTGGTTGATCGTCGCGTCCCCTCGCAGCCCCCAGGTTGACCTGTTGCCGGTTTTCCCTAGCCTGCCAGGCTTTAACCCGCTGCGCGATCAACTGCTGGCGATGAGTTTCACCCTCACCCCGGAGGGCGAACCTGGCGAGGTGTTCTGGGAGATCCTTGAGACGCGCGACATCCTCTGGCACGAGTACGCTATTGTTGACCAGGAAGGTATCCGCGGACTGGCAAAGGCGTTGGGCATGCCTGAAGTCGACTCCTTGCTGCCCTTACCCTCCTGGGAAGCAGACCCGCCCGCGGCGGTCAAGGCGCAGGGAGCGCTGTTGCAACAGTTTTGCGCTGTTTTCCGCAGCGGCACGCCACCGACCTCTATCACCGAAGTGATCGCCGATCTTTACCCCCATCTACGGACCACAATGAGCGCCGAGGCGATCAACGCGCACTGGCGCGTGCTGAACGCCTTCGGCGCTAATCTACGCTGTCAGTTCCCCACCCTTTCCCCCTGGAACCAGGAATTATAAACGCGCCGCCATCCACTCGGCGATATCGGTGATCACCCGATCGTGATCCAGATCGTTATGCGGTTCGTGGCGGCTTTCGGGATAGATGTTCACCGTCTTATCCGCGGAGGCTACCTGTTCGGCAAACGCCGCCGCGCCTCGGGCTGAGAGCAGCGGATCGGCCTCGCCGTGGACGAACAACACCGGCAGCGTGATTTTATCAGGATTCGCTTTGATCTTCTCGATGATCCGCAGGGTCTCCGCGCCCCAACGGGTGGAACGCTCCCAGAACACCAGCGGGTCCTCCATATAAGCCTGAGCCACCTGGGGATCGCGCGCCAGGCTGTCACCGGGGAGGTCCACCTTCAAAGAGAGCCGCGGTGCGACGCGGGAGAGCAACTTGGCGATGAGTACCAGCAGCGGCGGCGCGGCGTCCAACGGATCGAGGGCCGTCCCCGAAAGGATCGCCCCACGCAGCCCCTCGCCGCCAGTTTCCTGCAAATAATCCAGCACGATCAGAGACCCCATGCTGTGACCAAAGAGGAAACGCGGCGTTTGCGGAAAACGGTCGGCAACCCGCTCCAGGAAACGCGTCAGATCGCCGCGGTAGTCCTCCCACCCCATGATATGCCCGCGCTGACCCTGGGAACGGCCGTGGCCGCGATGATCGTATCCCGCCACAGCGACCCTCCCCTTCAGCAAACCCGCCGCCAGGTTTTCATACCGCCCAATGTGCTCCCCCACTCCATGGGCAACAGCCAGCACGGCGCGCGGCTCACCCTCCGGCAACCAGGTGCGCTCATACAATTGCAGACCACCCACACCTTCAAACGTACCTTCTTGCACACTCATCCTTCAACCTCCACGCAGCTTCTCTCCTTGTCTTAGAACCGCCAGGAGTGCGAAGGTAATCAAGAAAAAATACCCCAGCGTTATTCACACCCTGGCGGTAAAACCCTTGCTAGCGAACCACACCATAGAACAGAGGCAACGGTTCCACCGGTTCATCGCTCCAGGTGTGCGCGTCCATCAGGCGCTTCCCCGCTTCCACCAGCCGATCGGCATCGTTGGCGTGGATGGTGAACAACGGGCTACCCTGTTCCACATACTCACCTACTTTGTGATGGATCTCAATCCCGACGGCGTGGTCAATCGGGTCGCCTTTCTTCTCACGGCCAGCGCCGAGGATCACAGCAGTCTCGCCGACCACGCGGGCGTGAATGCCCGCCAGGTATCCGCTGCGCGGCGCGGGGACGGTTTCGATGATTGCGGCGCGCGGCAGGCGGCTGGGATCGTCCACATAAGCCAGGTCGCCTCCCTGGGCGCGCACCAGGTCGCGGAAGCGCTCCCAGGCGCGGCCATCCGCCAGGGCGGCCTCCAGCAACGGGCGCGCCGCGGCCTCGTCTTCCGCCACGCCGCCCAGCACCAGCAATTGGTCAGCCACTTCCAGGCAATGCTCGCGAAAATCCGGCGGGCCACCGCCGCGCAGAGTCTCAATCGCCTCTTTGACCTCCAGCGCGTTGCCCACCGCGAAGCCCAACGGCTGGTTCATATCCGAAAGCAGCGCCACCGCCTTGCGCCCGGCCAGGCGGGCGATATCCACCATCAGGCGCGCCAGCGTGCGCGCCCCTTCCAGGTCGCGCATAAATGCGCCCAGTCCGGTTTTGACATCCAGCACAATCGCCTGGGCGCCGGCGGCCAGTTTCTTGCTCATGATGGAGGAAGCAATCAGGGGAATTGAATCCACCGTGCCGGTGACGTCACGCAAAGCGTACAGCTTGCCGTCCGCGGGGGCAAGTTCTGCCGTCTGCCCGGCAAGCACCACGCCGACCTCTTTTAGCTGGCGCATAAACTGCTCCTCGGTCAGGTTGCAGTTGAAACCAGGGATGGATTCCATTTTATCGAGCGTGCCACCGGTGAAGCCCAGCCCGCGCCCGGACATCTTGCCCACCGGCAGGCCACAGGCAGAGACCAGCGGCTCCACCACCAGGGTGGTTTTATCGCCCACGCCACCGGTGGAGTGCTTATCCACGGCGAGGGGGACGACCTGCGAGAGATCAAGCTGATCGCCGGAGGCGATCATCGCCAGCGTCAGATCGGTGGTTTCCTGCGGGTTCATCCCATTAAGCAGCACGGCCATCGCCCAGGCCGCCGCCTGATAATCGGGGATCTCACCACGGGTGTAGCCCTGGATGAAGAAGTCAATCTCCTCCTTAGTCAGCTCGCCCCCATCACGTTTTTTGATGATGATATCTACGGCGCGCATGGCAGCTCCGGTTGGTTTGGTTGGTTGATTAGTTCTGAAATTATACTCGATGGCTATGCCCTGACGTGGTTGCGGCGACGCTCGTGGAAGACTCCGGCCACACCCAGCAGTACCAGCGCCGCGCCGCCGAGCGTCCAGGTGGTGATCGGCTCCGAGAGGATCAGCCACCCCAGGAACACCGCGATCACCGGGTTGACGTAGGAGTAGGTCATCACCACCGGCGTGGGCAGCATTTGCAGAGCGCGCACATAGGCGGTGAAGGCCAGCAACGAACCAAACACCACCAGATACCCCCAGGCCACCCAGGCCTGTGGCGTGGGCGTGGGCAGCGTCTCGCCGCTCAATAGAGATACAATGACAAACCCCACACCGCCAGAGAGATGCTGCACCCCGGCGCTGACCAGCGGCTGAACTTCAGCAAGGCGGCGGCTTTGCAGAATGCTGCCCCACCCCCAGCTCAAACCGGCGAAGAGCAGCGCCAGCACAGCGAGGAAATCCGCCCGCACGCCAGAGCGCAGCACCGGCCAGCTCAACACCACAATCCCGGCGAACCCCACCATCAAAGCGGCCACCAGGCGCAGCGAGGGCGGTTTGCGGTCAAGGATCGCCTCGGTGATCGCCACCCAGATCGGCGTGGCCCCGATCATCAGCGCCGCCAGGCCAGAGTCGGCACGCTGCTCGGCCCAGTTGACCATGCCATTGCCCCCCAGCCAGAGCAGCAAGCCCGAGGCGGCCAGCAGCACGACCTCACGCCGCGCCAGTTGAATGCGGCCACCCGTCCAGCGCGCCCAGAGCAACATCGCGCCTCCGGCGATCAACACCCGCATCGCCCCCAAAGCGAAGGGCGGGAATCCGGCGTTGGGGCGCACAGCCACGCGAATGGCGAGGTAGGTACTTCCCCAAACGAGATAAACGACAAACAGATTCAGCAAACCCTGCCAGGTGATGGTTCTTTCAGACAACATTGGTTCTCCCTTCGAACGGCAGAAAGCGGACAACGGACAGACGACAGGCAACAGACCACAATCATCCTTTAACCTCTATTCGGGTACGATGCACCCAGTACACGCCCAGCAGCACCGCCACGCCGCCGACGAATTGCCAGGCGCTCAAGGTTTCGCCAAATAATGGCCAGGCGATCAAGGCTGTCAACACGGGTTGCCCTAACATCGTCACCGAGACCAGCGAGGCGGGGAGATGGCCCTGCGTATAATTGATCGCCATCCAACCAACCACCTGCACGAACAACCCCGTCGCCAGGAACAATCCCCACGTGAAAGTCGAATAGCCCCGCAACGGTTCGCCCAACAGCAGGTTGACTCCCAGCAACGTCAGCGCTGAGGCCGTCGTGCTGACCCAAAAATAGGGCAACGTACCAATGGCATCGCGGGCACGCTGGGTGACCAGGTAATATCCCCCGTAAAACACCGCCGCCCCCAGGCCGAGCAATCCACCGCTTTCGAGCACAGATTCCGCCCCCAGGTCACCCCCCAGCACAGCCGCAGCCCCGCTGAACGCCAGCAGCGTGCCCAGCCAGAAGCCGGCGGACTGCCGCTCGCCGAAGAGTATCCACGAGCCAAACCCGACCCACAACGGCGCGGTGTTAGCCATCAACGTCGGCACCGTCGCCCCGCTGCGCATGATACCGGTCGTCCACAGAGTGAGATCGGCGCCAAAAAATATCCCTCCCAGCGCGGCCAGCCATAGCCCCCGCCGCGTCCCCAGGGAAACGCGACCCCCGCGGGACTGCGCCAGGAAGGGCAACGCCATGACTAGCGAACCAATCGCCATGCGGTAGAACGCCGTCACCGTGCCAGGCGCATCCGCCCAGCGGACGAAGATCGCCGAAAAGCCCAGGCTGAGCACCCCCAGCATAAGGACGAGATACGCCGATGGAAGGGATCTGGATTTCACACTCGCTCCTCTTGCGCACCAAATCTCAAAGGCAGGAATTATAATCCCATCGGCGCGACTTGACCAAACCCCGAAGGCGTGTAGAATTAACCCCACGGGCCGGTGGCGGAATGGCAGACGCAGGGGACTTAAAATCCTCCGGTGGAAACACCGTGTGGGTTCGACTCCCACCCGGCCTACAAAAACCCGTATACGCGGGGGTAAACCTTCTTCGAAGCCCTGTATGTGCGGGCAAATTGGCGTGCCAGAAAGGTGCGCCTTTATGTTTAACCGTGTTGATAACCAGAGGACTCTTGACAAAAACGCCCTGGTGGAAACTCACCTGGCGGTATGGATTGAAGCCTTTTTGACGGCGCGCAAATCCGAGGGAAAGAGCGCGGGAACGGTTAAGTTTTATCACGATAAATTGCAAAACTTCTTTCGCTATTGTGAGGCCCAGGCGCTAAACCAGATTGACCAGATAACCCCTGATTTTATCCGCGGCTTTTTGTTGTGGCTGGAAGAGCACGGCCATACCCCTGGCGGAAGACATGCCCACTACCGCGCCTTGCGCGCGTTCCTGTACTTCTACGAAGACGAAGCCGAGCCGGAGAACTGGCGCAATCCGATAAAGAAAACCAGGGCCCCTAAAGTCCCCAGCGAGCCGCTAGAGCCGGTCTCATGGGATACGATTGATAAACTGCTACGAACCTGCCAGGGGGGAACGTTCACTGACTACAGAGACGCGGCCATTCTTCTGGTGCTATTCGACACGGGAGTAAGAGCGGGAGAATTGCTGTCTATCGACCTGCATGACTTGAACCAGGTGCGCGGCGATATTCTCATTCGCAAAGGGAAAGGGGGAAAGCCCCGGACAGTGTTCATGGGGAAGAAAACGCGCCGGGCTGTCCGGCGGTATTTGAAGAGAAGGGATGACGATAATCCCGCTTTGTGGGTTACTCACCCTCGTAGCGGCTCTGAGCGTTTGTCTTATGACGGCCTGCGAACCATGCTCAGGCGTCGGGCCGAATTGGCAAACATTCCCGCGCCTACGGCCCACGACTTCCGGCGAGCGTTTGCGCTTGCGATGTTGCGGCAAGGTGTGGACATCTTCACCCTGGCTAAACTGATGGGGCATGAGGGGATTGACGTGCTGAAGCGATACCTGAAGCAAACCACCCAGGACACGGAGCAGGCTCACAGGCGGGCCGGCCCGGTAGATAATGCGGGGTGATGAACCGGCTTGACAGCAGGGGAAAATCGTTTATAATGTCCTATAAGACTGATTATAGGTCATAAAGTAAGGAGAGAAAAAAGCCATGGATAACGCCCTGATTCCCGCCCACCCCCAGGCTCTTCAGGCCTTCGACTTTGACGCCCTGGTAAGCGATTGGCTGGCCCATCTTGACTTGCGGGTATCTACCGGCGAATTGGCGGAGAATACGGGGGCAACCTACAAGCGCGGCTGGCGCAAGTTCTCTGAGTGGTTGCAGGACTACCAGGACTCGCCTTCAGTGACCGGCGAGGTTATCCGCGCCTGGATTGCTGAGATAAAAGGGCGGGGGTATTCTCCTGCTACGATTAACGCCTGGTATGCAGGCGTGAGGGCGTTCTTCGCCTGGCTGGTATCTGACCGCGGGCTGAACGTGAATCCTACGCTAGGTATACGCGGGGCCCGGCGCAGAGGGACGACCACCACCCACAAGCGCGATAGCCTGACCGATACGGAAATGCTGCGGGTATTGGCTTTCTATGCCCCCCAGGACGCCCAGGCAGCCCGCAACCGGGCGATGTTATATCTCATGGCCTATACCGCCCTCCGAAGCGTGGAAATTGCCCGCGCCGACCTGCAAGACCTGAGAACCGAAAGCGGGCGGCTGGTGCTTTACGTCCAGGGCAAGGGGCATGAAGAAAAAGATACCCCCGTTATCATCCCCCAGGCGGCGCAAGGCGCGTTATACGACTGGCTGGCCCTCCGAGATGCTGAACCCGGCCCGCTGTTTTGGGCCGTCAAGGGGAAACGCAAAGGTGAGCGGCTTTCCACCCGTTCCATCCGGAGGATTGTCAAGGCGGCGTTCACCGGCGCGGGTATTCAGGGCAAGGGGAAAACCGCTCACAGTTTGCGACATACCGCTATCACAAACGCTATCCGCAACGGCGCGCCCATTCAGAAGGTGAGAGCAATGGCGCGCCATGCCAGCATCGAAACCACCATGATTTATTACCACGAAGTTGACCGACTGGAAAACCCGGCAGAAGATTTCGTCAGTTACCAGGGATAGATTAGAGAGAGTGTTAACAACACTAATCGCAGGATACTTGTTTTAGTGCAACACTGGTGTTATAATAGCGGCAATCAGTTGAATATTAGAGCGTCGCTCTAGCACCATTAATCGGCTAGAGCCCTCATGTATAACGCCCGCCGTTTGCACTCACTGTAAACGCCCGGCAATCATACGCCCGCCGTTACGCCCGGCGTATTGTCTCAGTCAGCTTGAGACATACGCCGGGCTTTTTGTTTAACCCAGGTTCGGAGGTGTAACCATGAACCCAATTCGAGAGAAGTTTGTCTCTTTCAGAGTATCTAGTAACGAAAAACAGGGCCTTGAAATCATGGCGGCAATCGAGAACCGCTCTCAATCGGAGATGCTACGAGAGCTTATTCGGGAAGGTTTGAAGGCCCGTGGGATTGACCTGGTAGCCCGCGAAGCGGTGCTGAAAGTGTCTTGGTTCACCATGAATCGGAAAAACAGGCATAAAAAATAAGACACTTGCTC
>CAZZFZ010000008.1:4516-36577 GCA_964653835.1 uncultured Anaerolineales bacterium | reverse complement strand
GAGGCGGTCGGTGAAATCGTAAACTTTTTGGCCGCTGACCGCAGTAGCGGGGGGCGACGTGGCGGTCGGCGGGAGTGGCGTGGCCGATGGTGGTGGGGCGGTTTGAGTTGGGGGGATGGCGGTTGCGCTGGGGAGCGCGGTGAGGGTTGAGGCCACCATGGTTTTGAGCAAATTCTCTTCCCCGGAGGGGGTGGCGTTGCTGCAGGCCAGCGTGATCCCTGCCACGGCGATCACCAGGACGGCGAAACGACGCCAACGGAACTGTAGGTGATGTTGTCTCATGAGAGGCCTCAATGCGCTGCTTATCGGGCGAGGGTGAAGTAGATGTAAAGCCAGAATGGGGCCAGCCCGCCTACTGTAAGGACAGCCAGCAGCCCCAACAGCGCGGTGACCCAGTCCACATCGAGCGGGTCGCGCTTCGGGGGCAGGGCTGAGGTGTGCAAGGGGGGGGGAGGTGACGGGGCGACGGGCTGCGGCACAGGCGTTGGCGGCGCGACGTTCGCCGGAG
Source organism: uncultured Anaerolineales bacterium (assembly GCA_964653835.1). Taxonomy (GTDB): domain Bacteria; phylum Chloroflexota; class Anaerolineae; order Anaerolineales; family UBA11858; genus J130. Next base: position 36,069 of record CAZZFZ010000008.1, on the reverse strand, counting down.
CGCTGGCTGGGGCGATGGGTTGGGATCGTCGCTGCGAGAAGGTCACCAGCACGCGGCCGAGCTGGTCGGCGGTGCGGTAGCGAGCTGAAGGCTCTTTGGAGAGCACTTTCATGATAATGCGGTTGAGGTTTTCGTCCATATCGGGGCGCAGTTTGCGCGGTGGTGTGGGCGAGGCCTCGCGGTGCAGGCGTATCAGCTCGGCGCTGTTCTCGGCTTCAAAAGGCAGGCGGCCGGTGAACATCTCGTAGAAGGTCACTCCCAGGCAGTAGACATCAGATGCCGGGGAGGGGGGACGTCCGCTGGCCTGCTCGGGGGAGAAGTAATGCGGCGACCCCCAGACCACCTGGGAGCGCTCATCGGGGTGAATGGAGGCCAGGGCGCGGGCGATGCCGAAATCGGTCACTTTGAGGCGGCGGTCGGGTGTGACGAGCATGTTCTGCGGCTTGACGTCGCAGTGCACCAGTCCAGCGCGGTGCGCATAGCCAATTCCGGCGCAGGCCTGTATCGCCAGGGCGATGCCACGCTCAATCGAAACCTGGCCGCGCTTTTCGATGTATTCCTTCAGCGTCATCCCCGGCACATATTCCATGACGATGAAAATGCGCCCCTGGTCAATACCAAAATCATGTATGGTGACGATGTTGGGGTGGGAGAGGTTGGCGGCGGCTTTGGCTTCCTGGCGAAAGCGCTCGCGGAAGGCGGGGTTGTTGGAGAATCCGGCGCGCAGCACCTTGATCGCCACTGTGCGTTCAAGCATCAGATCGCGCCCCTTGTAAACCACGGCCATACCGCCGCGGCCCAGCGGTTCTTCCAGTTGATAGCGGTTATTGAGCAGGCTCACCACGTCAGCAGCTCTCTGTTTTTTCGGGTACAATTAGTGAACTTTGTTCTCCAGGATGTCTGAATTGTACCATCGCTTATGAATCCGGCTTCGTTGATCTATAACCCCGCGGCAGGGCGTTTTCCTTCCCGGATGTTGATTGAACGCGCCGCACAGGTGCTGCGCGGCCTGGGGTGGGATATCCGCCTGGCGGTGACGCGCGGGGGTGAACACATCACCGAACTGGCGCGGCAGGCGGCCGAGCAGGGGGATGTTGCCGTGTTTATCGCCGGCGGTGACGGCTCAGTCAACTACACCGTGCGCGGCCTGCTGGGCAGCGAGACCGCCCTCGGCGTGCTACCCGCGGGCACAGCCAATGTCTGGGCGCAGGAGCTTGGCCTCCCCGGCCTGGCGTGGACGCGCTGGATGGCGCTGGAAGAGAGCGCCCGGCGCTATGCTGGCGCGTCCGTGCGCCGTATGGATGTTGGCCTGTGCAACGATGACCCTTTCCTGCTGTGGGGCGGGGTGGGGCTGGATGCCTTCACCGTGCATCGCCTGGAGCCGCGCAGCCGTTGGGAAAAACAATTTGCCGTGGCTCAATACGCGGCCACGGTGGTGCAGCAGGCGCGCGCCTTTGGTGGCATTGACCTGAGCGTGCACGCGGATGATACCCGGATCAGCGGGCGTTTTTTGCTCGCCGTAGCCAGCAACATTCACCTCTACGCCGGTGGCATCGCGGAGATCTCTCCGCGGGCCTGCTTGGATGATGGGGAGATGGATCTGTGGCTTTTCTCTGGCGAAACACTGCTCGAAGCCCTCAACCACGCCTGGAGCCTGTGGTCGGGGCGGCATTTGCACTCCGAGCAGGTGCGCTGTATCCCCTTCCGCGAATTGCGCCTGCGTGCCAATGCGCCGCTCTACGTGCAGGTGGATGGCGAGCCGGTGCAGGGCGGCGACGAGGTGCGCCTGCGCGTGCTCCCTCAGGCCTTGAACGTGTTGATCCCCCCCAACGCGCCGCGGGCGCTCTTTCGGGAGGACTATGAGCGCTAATCGTTTCCCCTGGTTGACTTTGCTGATCGCCGTTTTGGGGACTCTGGCCTGTTTGGGGCTGATCCTGTTCCTGGCGGGGGTCAGCCGACCGCGGCAGACCCCCTCGGGGCTGGTCACCGCTGTCCTGACGGTGATCCCTGCCCCTACGCAAACGCCGATCCCTCCCACCCCTACACCGCTGACGCCTACCCCGCAGCGCGACGTCCCTCTTGGCCCGGCTGCCGGGGTGTTGAGCGTGGGGGCGTACGTGCAGATCAGCGGCACGGGAGGCGATGGCCTCAACCTGCGCGCTGGCCCTGGGCTGGGTTATGATGCGCTCTACCTGGGACTGGAGTCCGAAGTCTTTGAGATTATTGACGGCCCCCAGGAAGCCGATGGTTATATCTGGTGGCATCTCGTCGCCCCCAACGACGCGACCATCAGCGGATGGGCAGTCGCCAACTATCTGGCCGTTGTGGAGGGGCCGTAACCCTCAAAATTTAATTGATAGGAGCTTGCATGGAAAACAAACCTGCCGGGATAAAAGTGGATGCCACACAGCGCACCTTGTCTATCACCTGGAACGATGGGCATGAGAGCGTTTATTCCTTCACCCTGTTACGCAACGCCTGCCCGTGCGCCGAGTGCCGCGGGGGACATGAAAACATGGGGCACGAACCCGACCCTGAGGTGTTCACCCTGCCCGAAGAAGATACGCCGCGCACGCGCCTAGAGGACGTCCAGGCGGTGGGTAGTTATGCCATCGTCCTCTATTGGGGCGATGGTCATCAATATGGTATTTATAACTGGGATTTCTTGCGGGCGCTATGCCCCTGTGAGCAGTGTCGAGGAGGGGGGAAGCAGGGCTAATCCAGGTGATCGCGTAAGTTGTGCTCAACGGCGTAGGCTGCCGCCTCCGCGCGGTTGCTCACGTTCAGCTTGGAGAGGATGCTGCTGACGTAGTTGCGCACCGTCCCCTCGCCCAGGTAAAGCTCCCTGGCGATCTCGCGGTTGGTTTTCCCCTCCGAGACCAGGATGAGCACGTGTTTTTCTTGCTGTGTGAGGTGGGAGAACGCCGAGGCTTCTTCTTCCTTCGCGGCGCGGCGCACTTCCTGAAAGATGCGCTGGGTGACTGCCGGGTCGAGCAGGGCCTCGCCGCGGCCGACGGCCTCCAGGGCGCGCACCAGGTCGTCCCCGCCGATTTGTTTGAGCACATACCCTGCCGCGCCGGCGCGGATAGCCGAGAAGAGCATTTCGTCCTCGGCGTAGGACGTCAACATGATGACCTGCGTTTTGGGGAACTTCTCGGTGATTTTTTCACAGGCCTCGATGCCTGACCCCCCTGGCAGGCGGATATCCATCACTACGACGTCGGGTTGGTGTTGTTCCACCAGTTGAAAAGCTTCGCGGCCTGTTCCGGCTTCGGCAACGACTTCAAATTGAGGGTGGCGATCCAGCAGGGCCTTCAGCCCCAGGCGGACAACTTCGTGATCGTCTACCAGGATGATGCGCTGTTTTGTCATGAATACTCTCCTTGAAGTGAGAGTATAGCGTAGAGTATTCTCGCTGGCAAGTGCCGGGGAGGCTATGTGTTTTTCTCCCCGCTCTTTTTGCGGTTGTCGGTCACGTAGAAGCCGCTTCCTTTGAAGACGATGCCGGGTGGCGTGAATAAGCGCCGCGTTTGGGCGTGACCGTGGGGGCATTGCACTTGCTCGCTGCTCTCGCTAAAGCGCAGGCGGGCTTCAAAGCGCGTATGACATTGATCGCATAAGAACTCATAGGTTGGCATGATTGTCGCCCTCCTTGTAGACAGGCGCGGAGACCCCTGAACAGGCCTCCGCGCCGGATGCAGTTTATTTGACCTTGACTTCGATTTTCTTCGTGCGCACGTCTTCCGCCTTGGGGATGGTCAGCGTGAGCACGCCGTTCTTGTAGTGCGCTTTGGCTTTATCGGCGTTGACGCGAGCAGGCAGGGTCAGCAGCCGCTCAAAGGTGCCAAACTGACGTTCGCGCAGGTGGTAAGTGGCGTTGCGGCTTTCCTCCTCCTGCTCCACTTTGCCGCGAATGCTCAAAGTGTTGCCCGTGATGGAAACATCAATATCCTTCGGGTTCAACCCCGGCAAAGCTGCTTTGACTACCACTTCATCATCAGTCTGGTAAACATCCACCAGTGGGGCTCCCCAGAAGTCAGCGAACACCGGTTGTGAGACCATACTGTGAAAAAACTGATCCATCGTCTGGCGAAAGTCCATCAGTTCACGCAAGGGGTTAAAGGTCACCAGATTAGCCATCGTTTTAACCTCCTTTCTGTGATTTCTGACGTGCCGCGGGAAGATGCCCACGGCTTTTTATCAAGCGAGCGCCGTTTGCAGGCGTATCTCATCGTTACGCGCTTACTATACACCAGGCGCGTTAAACGGATGTTAGATAGATGTTAGACTTTTGTCGGAAAAAGGGCGGGCGGTGTTCAGGTCTTATTGCGGCGAAAATCCACAAAGCGGTACCCCACGCCGCGCTCGGTGAGAATGTATTTGGGGTTAGATGGGTCTTCCTCGATTTTATTGCGCAGGTAATTGACGTACAGGCGCACGTAGTGCGGCTCGTCGCGGTATTCGTATCCCCAAACTTTGGTCAGGATCTGTTCATGGGTGAGCACCCAGCCCGCGTTTTGTACCAGGTGGTAAAGCAGGCGGTATTCGGTGGGGCGCAACTGGATGAGCTTGCCATCCACCCAGACCTCGCGACGGTTGAAATCCAGCTTCAGACGGTCGTCCACTTCGATGACGCTATGTGGCCCGCCTTCGGTGGCTTCGATGCGGCGCAGCACAGCCCGCACCCGACTGACCAGCTCGCGCGGGCTGAACGGCTTGGTGACGTAATCGTCTGCGCCCATCTCCAGGCCGCGCACCCGGTCGTCCTCCTCGCCTTTGGCGGTCAGCATAATCACCGGCACAGAGCTGAACTCGCGGATGGTTTTCAGTACCTGAAAGCCGTCAATATCCGGCAGCATCACGTCCAGCAGCACCAGGCTGGGGAGAGCGTTGCGCACCTGCTCGATGGCTTCTTTTCCGGTGTAGGCAGAGATGACCTGAAAACCATCGTGTTCCAGATTCAGGCGGATGAAGCGCACCATGCGCTTTTCGTCGTCAACGACGAGGATGGGGTATCCTTGAAAGGAATCCTTTGTCATAGGTTATTCTCGCACAAAGCCGATGATCTCTTCTTCCGCTTCCCCGGGCAGGATCTCAATAAAGCTCAATTGCCTGATCGGCCAGAGGACCGTGGTCACGCCGTGTTCCAGAAACTGGAGGTCGCGCCCATCCCGGTAACGCAGATTGGAAACCTTGAGGATCTGGTCATCGGGCTTGGGCAGGGCCTCGATTTCGCCGATGATAGGGTCCTGGTTGTGAATATGTAAAATCACTTCGATTGCCATAGCGAACTCCGATCAACTTCGCAAGAGAATTTGCAACTTGAGTTTTCCCAGGGTGAGGATATCGCCGTGGGAGAGCGATCGCTCTGCACGCGGTGGGATGAACTGCCCGTTGAGGCGTGTGCCATTGGCCGAGCCAAGATCCTTGATAGAAGCCCGTCCGCCTTGCAGGCTGAGCATGGCGTGTAGGCGAGAGACGCCTGCCTCGTAACCCTGGTAAGGAGCCAAGTCGATGTCGGGGATGACCGCCTGGCCTTCAGTGGCGCGTCCGATGGTGTAGTTGCGATTATCTTCCAGGAAGAATGTTTCCTCTTCGTCCATCAGCAGGACGGCGCAGCAACTGGACTCTTGCCCTGGCGGCGGGGTAGGAAAGGAGGGGATGACGGCGGGCTTGCTCAACGCCTCTTTCAACTCCTCTGACGCGATTGTCCCTGTGTCGGATGCATCGAACAGCGCTGCGCCGCACCGGCTGCAATACAGCGCGCCGTCGAGTTCCTGGTGTTGGCATTGAGGGCAGATGAGCATTGGGTCGATTCCTGGCATCCGGTCTTGGCTGGAGGAGCGGTTCAGACGTCCTCATTCGGGGGTAAGAGCAGCGCACGCGTGCCGTACTTTATCTGCTTTTGATGGTCTTCTTCACCCGGGCGTTGCTGCTCGATCCGGGCTGCCTCTTGCGATACCACATGGGCGAGTTCGATTTCGCCCTGGGCCAGCAACCGCGTGGATAGTTTCTGCAATCTGGATTTGGCTTCATTATAACGCCCACTGCCAAGTTTGGCATAGGCATCTTCCTGCATGCGGTAAAGCGTCAGCCGCGAGAGCGCCTTGGTGATGGTGGGGGGAGGAGTCGTTTGTTCCACTTCGGGTTTTACCGGTCGGGTGAGCACCAGGGGGAGGCGAAAGCTCCTTTCCTCGCGGGGGTTGAAGTACTGGATCTCGCCGTTGGCCAGTAACGCCTGATGGATGCCCGGAGGCAATGGGTCAACCACAAATTCCAGCAGCACGCGCTGACGTCCCTTGAGGGGCAGGTTCCCGAAGTTTAGCGGCGATTGCGTGGAGAGCGGCCCGACCTCGGGGGCCAGGCGGAAGGCGTAGTTCAGGCGCACGTTGGCTGCCAGCGTGAACGAGAAGCGCAGGTTTTCTAGATAAATGCGGTGCAGGCGGTAGATCTTTTTGGTCAACAGGTCACGGATGTCTTTGGGGTCCTGCACGTAGAAGCAGACGCCGCCGGTTTGCGTTGCCAGGCTATCGAGGAGGCCGTCGTTCCACTTACCGCCGATTCCCAGGCTGCTCAACCCAATTCCGCGGGCAGCCGCCTCAGCGGCCAGGGCGTTGCATTTTTCTTCGTCGCCATATGTGTGACCATCTGTGATCAGGATGATGTGGTTGATGTGGCCGGGGGAGAAGTGGGTTTGGATTTGTTCAAAACCGGCTTTCAGGCCCTGGTAGATTTCCGTGCCGCCGCTGGCGTGCAGGCCGATGATGTTGTTTTCGGCCTGCCGCATGCTGGCCGGATATCCCGCAGGGAGGGCGACCTTGGCGCGGTCGTTGAAGGCGATGACGGCCAGGTAGTCCTGCGGTCGCAGCTGGCGCATCAACTCGATGGCGGTTGCCTTGACGATGGCCAGGCGCTTGCCCTTCATGGACGTGGAGGTGTCCAATACCAGGGCGATGTTGAGCGGAGGGGAAGTGCGCCTCTCATCGTGAGGGCTGATCGCCTCCCCAAGGATCAGCGCGTAAATCAGTTGGGGTTCCGGGCTTTGTTGCAGCGCCGGGCGGCTGTACTGGACATCAAGGCGCAGATGGGGAGCGGCGGCGTCGGTTTTGATCCGCTCGCGATCATACGCCCGCCGCCGTTCTGGGTCGGAGAGAATCTCGTAGGCTTCCTGGATATCCAGGAAAAATTCCGTCGCCCCCGGTGTGGTGTTGACGTCCGGGTGCAGTTTGCGCGCGGCTTGATGATAGGCTTTTTGGATCTCTCCCGGCGTTGCGCCTGGATGAACGCCGAGGAGATCGTAGAGATCGACTTTCGTTTGCATGCTCACTCGGGTAAGCGTACCAGGATTGCAGAAATGTTATCTGGCCCGCCAGCCTCGTTCGCCGCGTCGATCAGTTGTTGACAGGCCTCATGCAACGTGGGGGCAGTTTTGATGATTTTACCAATTGTTTTTTCCGGGACGACTCCCCAAAGGCCATCGGAGCAGATCAGCAGGTAACCTGATTCCGGTACGGGGGCGGTGATGATCTCCGGTTCGAAGGGTTCACCCTGGCCCAGGGCGCGGTAGAGCACGTTGCGCTGGGGATGGACGGCGGCTTCTTCTGGTGTGAGCTGGCCGAGTTCCTCCAGCCGTTTGACCAGCGAGTGATCACGCGTCAGGGCGCGCATCGCGCCGTTGAGTTTGACTTCGTACACGCGGCTATCTCCAACGTGGGCAATGGCCATCTGGTTATCCAGGATGAGCACCACAGTCAGCGTGGTGCCACCGCCGGGGGCGAATCCCAAGATAGCGTTGTGTGCCAGGTTCACGCCGGCTTCCAGGATATCGCGCAGCGGGGCATCGGGCGATTTCTGGTTGACCTGGAAGATGGGGCGGTAGATGTGCTCAATCAGGTGCTCGCTCATCGTCCGCACGGCCACCTCGCTGGCTACCTCGCCATACTGGTGGCCTCCCATGCCGTCGGCGACGATGTAGATGCCAAAGGGATAGGTTGTGCCGTTGCTGGCCAGCAGCGTGGTCAGAGCGTAGAGCGCGTCCTCGTTGTGTTCGCGCTGTCGGCCCACCGATTGCGCGCATGCAGCTAACAGTTGCGGGGGCTGCAGACCAAGCGGGCTGTCGGGTTGATCCGCCAGGGGGACGGTCGCAGGTTGGGCGGGGAGGGGTTTAGTGATCTCCTGAAACATGTTCCCCTGTGCTTCTGTTTGAGGGGCCGCGGGTTGTGTTTTGGAAGGACGCTTTTTGAAAAGTTTGTTAAAAATGCTTGCCACTATCCTGACTCCTCTCCGCATTAGGCTGGCAGGGCATACAGGCGATGATCGATTGAACCTATGTAAACGACGTCCTCGACCACAACCGGCGAACCGGTAATCGGGCCGGCTGTTTCAAACTTCCAGCGTAAATTGCCGTTTTTGGCGTCCAGGCAGTAGATGTATCCATCCACGCCCCCACAGTAGATGGCGTCCTGGTATAGCACGGGCGAGCTGGAAACTTGGTGTTCGGTTTTGAAGCGCCACACAGTTTTGCTGGTTTGCAGGTTGATGCAATAAATGTAGCCATCCGCAGAGCCGATGTAGGCGTAGCGCTCGGTGAGCCAGGGAGTGGAGATCGTACCGCGCTCCATGCGGAAGCGCCACAACATCCAGCCAGTTTTGGCGTCCAGGGCATAGAATTGTCCGTCCACCGAGCCAAAGTAGATCACGCCGTTGGCGATCCGCGGCGAGGAGGTGATGGCGCGCTTGGCGCTGGCGTGCCAGCGGATCTTGCCGCTGAAATCGGAACAAAGCAGATCGCCGTGCTCCGTGCCAAAATAAATCGCGTCGTTAGTGACCAACGGTGTGGAACGTACCGGCGCATTGCCGTTGATCGCCGATGCCACTCGCCCGGTTTCGGCGTTGATGATATACAGGTAGCCATCGTCCGAGCCAATGAAGACGTGTCGGTCGCTGATCGCTGGTGATGAGTGGATCGGCGCTTCGGTCATGTGCGTCCACAGGACTGTGCCGGTGGCAATCGAGACGGCGTGCACGTGTTGATCTTTTGATCCAATGTAGACTGCCCGCTTGTAGTGCGCCGGAGTGCTGACCACGCCGCCTTCACAGGCATATTTCCAGATTAACTCGCCGCTGGTGGCCTCGATGGCATAGAGATTGTGGTCGTATGAGCCAATGTAGATGCGTCCCTTGTGATAAAGCGGTGTGCCGCGAATCTCATCTTCGCTCTCAAAAACCCAGATGGGCTGAATATGATAATCTTGAAAGATTGCCGCGGTTCCCTTTTGGTGGTATGCCGCGCCCCCCTTGCGGGCGACCAGGATGAGAGCCTCTTTCATCTCATTGGCGTCGCGGAAGCGGTCTTCGGCGTTGTATTGCAACGCGGTATCGACGATGTTTTCCACCTCGATGGGGACCTCCGGGTTGAGCTGGCGGATGGGGCGCTCCGAGAACGTGAAGGGGGTTTCGTCGCGCGGGTCGATGCCGGTGAGCAGGTGGTGCAGAGTCGCCCCCAGGGCGTAGATATCCACCTGGGGGGTGGCTTCGCCGCGATATTGTTCGGGCGGCGAGTAGCCCTCCGTGCCGATCATCGTCCCTTTTTGCCCCGCCTGGAACTTCTTGGCGATGCCGAAATCGATCAACACGATGTGGTTTGACGGGGTAATCATGATGTTGCTGGGCTTGATATCGCGAAAGATGATCGGCTCTGGCTCGCGGGTGTGCAGGTAGTAGAGCACGTCGCACAGCTCAATGCCCCAAAAGACCACCTGCTGCACGGGGAGCAGGCCCTCGGTCTCGTCGAGCACTTTTTCCAGGTCCTTGCCAGGGATGTATTCCATCACCAGGTAGGTGCGCTTGCCCAGGGTGAAGTAATCGTAGATTTTAGGGATGGCTGGGTGGTTGAGGGTGGCGAGGATGTTGGCCTCGCGCTCGAAGTTCCGCACCAGTGTTTTGCGCACCGCCTCATCGCCGATTTGGGGGACGATTTCCTTGACGGCCACGTGCTTGGTCACCGAAAAGCGGTTGTCCCGCGCCAGATACACCGCGCCCATCCCGCCCATTCCCAGGATCCCTTCGATCTGGTAGCGGTTTTCCAGGACGACTCCGGGTGTGAGCTGTTGCCCGTTTGGGGGGAGGTCTTCTGGGCCGAACCTCTGGGTGATTTGGTGTGTATCCAGGATGGCCTCCTTACTGCCAACCATTGGGATTTATTCGACGATATTTGGGTAATATTATAAGCGACCTGCGCGTTGAATTGCAATTCTTAGCCACGGATGAGGCGTCCTCATCCGTGGCTAAAGTGGCCGGATTGAACCTAGCCGCCGCGCCAGTCGATGGGCGCTTTGGGCTTGTTATCCAGGATCGCCTCGATACGCTCCATCACGTCGGGGGTCAGTTGGTCAACAACATCGAGGGCTTTCATGTTCTCTTCCACCTGTTCAGGGCGGGATGCGCCCGTGATGGTTGTGCTCACGTGGGGGTTTTTCAACGTCCAGGCCAGAGCGAGTTGTGCCATAGTGCAGCCCAGTTCTTCGGCGATGGGCAGCAGTTGCCCCACCTTCTCGATATTCTTTTTGGCGGTTTCGTCGGTGAAGCGCTTGCGTAGCCATTCGTACCCTTCCAGGGTGGGGCGAGAACCTTCGGGGATGCCCTGGTTGTACTTGCCGGTGAGCAACCCGCTGGCCAGCGGGCTCCAGATGGTCGTCCCCAGGCCGATCTCTTCGTAAAGGGGCGCGTATTCAACCTCTACGCGCTCGCGATGGAACATGTTGTATTGCGGCTGTTCCATTTGCGGGGGGATCAAATGCTCGCGGCGGGCGACGGCGTAGGCAGCCATGATCTGGTCGGCGCTCCACTCGCTTGTGCCCCAGTAAAGCGCCTTGCCCTGGTTGATGACGTGGTTGAAAGCGCGCACGGTCTCCTCAATGGGTGTATGCAGGTCGGGGCGGTGGGCGAAGACCAGATCGACATAATCTAGTTGCAGGCGTTGCAGCGCCGCATCGACGCCCTCGATGATGTGCTTGCGCGAGAGGCCGCGATCGTTAGGCCCCTCGCCGCCCCAGAAGATTTTGGTGGAGATCACCAGGTCGGAGCGCTTCCAGCCAGCGCGTTTGATCACCCGTCCCATGATGACCTCGGCCTCGCCGCCGGCGTACGCTTCGGCGTTGTCGAAGAAGTTCACGCCAGCGTCGTAGGCTGCTTTCATCATAGCGTAGGCTTTGTCTTCATCGGCCTGCGTGCCAAAGGTAACCCAGGCGCCGTAGGAGAGCGCCGAGACTTTCAGGCCAGATGACCCCAAATAACGATATTCCATTAAACTAACCTCCTGATGATTTAGGTTGGATTTGTTTTTGCCCGATCCGCCAGGCCTCGCGCGAGGGCGCGGCCAGCACAGGGACGCTTTGCGCGCCGTAATCTTCTCCGGGCGTGAGTGGGAACAACGAGCCACCCGCGTGAGGGGCGATCACGCCGCCGGCTTCGCGCATAATCAGCCAGCTTGCAGCGAAATCCCATACCTTGGGTGTGACCTCGAAGGCCAGCGCTGCGCTGCCGCGCGCCACCGTGACCAGGTTGTAAGCCGCAGACCCCAGGATGCGTGTTTTGTAGGGGACGGTGACGTGATAGCGGCGGAGCGTACGCGAACAGCAGGCGAAGAAGGTAAAAGGTTGTTCCTGCTGGCTGTGTGCGATGGTGAGCGGCTGGCCGTTGAGCGCGGCCCCCGCACCTGCGGCGGCGGTATAAAGCTCCTCCAGCATGGGGAAGTATAACGCGGCCAGCGTAGGCGTTCCCTCTTCCAGGCGAGCGATGGAGACGCCCCAGTGGTGCAGCCCCAGGCTAAAATTGGTGGTTCCGTCCAGGGGGTCTACCACCCATACTGCTGCATGACCCGATGGGTAATGGGTATCTCCCTCCTCGGTGAGCACGCCGTCCTCGGGGTAGTGTTCACGGATGCGCTGGCGGATCAATGTGTCAGCGGCCATGTCGGCTTCGGTCAACGCGGTGTGATCGGCCTTGACGGTTACGCGTATGCCTCGGGGGTTGAAGTAGGATCGCAGCAGATCGCCCGCCTCCATCGCCAGTTTGGTGATGAAATCCATGTTGTGTGACATACCGGTGAGTATATCACGACCCTTTGTGAATGTGCCTCGCGGGTGCAGGCGAGCGCGCCGATTCGTGCTGCGGAGAAGCCGTGTTATACTGTTTGGATGGAGGAGACAATCACATGTCGCGATACCGTGTGATCCATCGCGATACGGGTGAAATCTGGGAGGTGGAAGCAGTCTCAGCAGATGATGCCCGGCGTGTGGTCGGCTGGGAGCTGGGCACCTGCCGGGTGATCTTGCTGTCCAAGGGGCCCTATGTTCCCATCGAAGCGCCGCGGGTGGCAGTGCAAATCACCCCGCCGATTCCGGGAACCGGCTATATTTGCCCGGAGTGTCGGGTGACGTTGTCGCGCAGCGAAAAACCCCTCTGGTGGCATTGCCCCTCCTGTGAGTTGCTTTACCACGCCAGGGAAGGGAAATACTATCGCGAGGATGAATTGAGTGGGGAAGTTTAACTAACCGTGAGTTCGGGACAGCGTACCGAAGCCAAAGGTGCGTGTCGAAGGATGCGTGGGTAGCCGCCCGCTTATCCCAAATTTACGTTAGCTGCGCAGGCGGGTTCCAAAGCGATGCCGGTGCCGGGCGAAGAGGTAGTACAAAGGCTCAGCCGCCCAGCGCACCGGTGGAATGGTCAGGATCAACCCTGCAATTCCCCACAACCCCGACATCTTTTTGAGAACTTCAGCGACGGCTGCCACGCCGCGCCGCGTTTGTCCATTAGCCGTGCGGACAATCAGACTGGCGCGCGCTTCGGCGCGGCTAACGCCTGGCAAGGCGTTCACCTCCGCGGATTGCAAGGGGATGAAGCTGGCGTTTTCTTCCGTCACTCGTTCCTCGGCGAATGCCTTGAACGAGCGGCAAACTGGGCAGGCGTTGTCGTAAACCACCTTCATGCGGATTGGTCTCCAGGTAGCTGCCAGTAGGGGCGCGTGATGGGGTGTTGCATGTACTGGCGTACGCTCTCCTCCACGCTGATTTCCTCGTGTAACACAGCGTCGAAGTACGTGTTCGTCCAGCAGTAAAGTTGGGAGAGCGCGACGCGCAGTTCGAGCAGAATCACCTCGGCCAACGGGCCGGCCTCGGCGAGGAAGCCGCTTTCGTGGAAGTCGCGCTCGGTTTGCGCGATGTCGTACTTCAGGCGGATGATCTTCGCCTGCCAGCGGTTGTGGTGAAATGTGATCTGGGCGTAGGCAGCGCGCGGGTCGGCGTCGAAGGGCAGGCCGACGGAACCGGCGTTGATGACCAGGCAATCGCCGATCTGGCGCACCAATGGGCGGTGGGTGTGACCGACGGCGATCACCACCGGCGGGGGGGCGATCAGTCGGGCGATGGCGCGGTCGCTCATCTCCGGGTAGATGCCGCTGCGGTTGTCGCGCATCGAGGCGTGCACCCCGCGAAACTCCCCTCCGCCAATGAGTTCGTGATATTCCTCTGGTAGCGCGTTCAGGTAGTCGTTGTCCTCGCCGAGCTGGCGGTAAGTCCAATAGCTGTACTGAAAAATGTCAAACAGTGGGCCGTTGAGCGGGGAGTCCGGCCGGGTGTGGAAGAGCACGTAGTCCTCGTGGTTGCCACGGATCACCTGCCAGCCCTCAGTTTCCTGTTTCTGGCGCACAAACTCCAGCACCTGGCGCGGGCGCGGCCCGCGGTTGACAATGTCGCCGGCGATCAGCACCCGGTCGGGCTGCCAGCGCTCCACGTGTGCTGCCACTTCGAGCAGCGCTGGATAGTTGGCGTGGATATCGGCCAGAACAGCGATTTTCATTCCTTCACAAGCTCAACATAATCCTGGGTGACGGTCTGGGTTGGATCGGTGCCCAGGTAGGCGATTAGCTTTTCGGCGATGTCGGCTTTGTACTCGGCGTCCCGCAGGCTCCAGGTGCGGCTCTTGACCTCCAGGAAAGTCCCCAGGTCGGGTTGATCCATGCGGTCGAGGTTGATGTAGAACTCTGTCCCCTGATAGAGCACCCGCCAGCGGCGGCGGTCTTTCTCGATGAAGACCTCGCCGCTGGGTTTGAAATACTCGCGGTAGAAGCGCAGCGAGTGCGTGGCCGGGGCCAGGTAGCGGCTGCGCGAGAGCAGCACATCGCTGGGGAAGCGGCGCTCGCGGGTGGGGCCGATCATCGTCAGGCGGTAGCGTACTTTGGTCACCTCGCCGTTCTCGCCGATGAACTCGTCCTCCCGATAGCGCACCTGCCCCTGAGAGGGATCGGGGAAGCGGAAGTAGGTGTCGTACTCATGGTAATGGCGGGAGTAGAGCACCTCGATATCAGGCTTTTGCAGGCTGTCGACAACCACTTGCGGATCGGGGACGCGCACCTTGACCTGGACCTCGAAGCTTTCCTGTTCTGATGCGCCGCCGATGGCGATCAGCTTGGAGAGCACTGATTGCTCACGTTCCACCAGGAAGGCATCCACCTTTTGTGCGTACTCGGCCGCCTGGGCCAGCCAGGCTTCTTCGTCAGCGGTGAGCAGCTCGCGGTCGCGCATCAGCCAGCGCCCGTTGACCATCACATCACTCACGTCGGTGGATTTGGCGGCGTAGACCAGTTGGGCGTAGATGCCATCTTCATCGCGGCGGAAGCGGGGGGCATTGTGCAGCGGGCTGATATCCACCAGGATCAAGTCGGCGCGCTTTCCCGGCTCCAGGGATCCGATCAGCTCGCCGAGGTGCATGGCCTCGGCCCCCAGCCGCGTGCCCATCAGCAGGGCGGTTTTGGCGGGCAACACCGTCGGATCGCCGGAGATCCCCTTGGCGAGCAGCGCGGCCAGGCGCACCTCTTCGAACATATCCAGGTCGTTGTTGGAAGCTGGCCCGTCGGTGCCGATGCCGACCTTGACTCCGGCCTCAAGCATGGCTGCGACGGGGGCGACACCGGAGGCCAGCTTGAGGTTGGATGATGGGTTGTGCGAGACTCCCGCGCCGTGCCGCGCCAGCGTGTTGATCTCGCCGGTGTCGAGGTGGACGCAGTGCGCCGCCAGCACTTTGGCATCGAAGAGGTTCTGCTTCTTGACGTAGGGGATGACCGGCATGCCGTGTTCGGCTTTGGAATTTTCCACTTCGATGGCCGTCTCGGCCAGGTGGGTGTGCAGGGGGACGTCGAATTCGGCGGCGATGGCGGCGGTCGCCCGCAGGATGCCCTCGGTGCAGGTGTAGGGCGCGTGGGGGGCGATGGAGGGGACGATCAGCGGGTGGCCCACCCAGCGCTTGATGTAATCCTCGGCGTACTCCAGCGCCTCCTCGAAGGACTGGGCGTCGGGGGTGGGGAACTTGAGCACGGTTTGGGCGCACAGGCCGCGCAGGCCAATCTCGGCGGTAGCCTTGGCGACTTCCTCCTCAAAGTAGTACATATCGGCGAAGCAGGTCACCCCAGAGCGAATTAACTCCACGCAGGCCAGGGATGTCCCCAGGCGGACGAATTCGGGGGAGACGTACTCGCGCTCCACGGGCATGATATAGCCCAGCAGCCAGACATCCAGGCGCAGGTCGTCAGCCAGTCCGCGCAGCAGAGTCATCGGCACGTGGGTATGGGCGTTCACCAGACCAGGCATCAGCACCTTGCCGCCGCAATCCACAGTTTCTGTGGCCAGGTATTGGCTGGTGATTTCCTCCTGCGGGCCGACGGCCAGAATGGAATCGCCGCTCACCGCTAGCGCGCCAGGCTCATAAACAGTCAACGCTTCATCCATGGTCAGGATGATGGCGTTTGTCAGCAGGGTATCAACTTTGGGTGGCATAGGTATCCTTTCTGCGGGAGAGTGGCTGAATTATAACTTGCGTAACAAATCCAGGCTGAGGTTGACTCCCCAACGCGGGGCGAGCTGGGGTGGGCCGCCGTAGGTGCGAACAACCTGGCGTTCCTCCTCCGGCGTCAACAGGGCGATGTGCAGGGTCTGGCGCGTCTCGCCGGGGAGCAGGATCACCCCCAGCCCGGCCTGAGCCTGACGGCTGGCGCAGGTCGCTCGCAAAATATCGGGCAGCGAGTCGGGGTCGGGGGCTCGGGTGAGCACCTCGCCGCCGACGAACACGCCGCCCACCTCGGCTAGGCGCTGAGTCAGCGAGCCACCTAGGTTGGCCTCCACCACGGCAAGGTTCCAGCCGTAAGCGGCCAACACGTCCAGGGCGACGCTTTCGAGCGTATCCCCATCGGCGCCATAAATCCAGGCGCGCAGGCGTTTGCGCAGCTCGCTTTCCACCTCGGCGATCAGGGCGTCGGCCTCCGACTCGGTGGCGGCCTTGGCGGTGATGCGCACATCCACCTGTCCGGCGTGAGCAGCCAGGCCGACGGTGGGGTTTTGCAGGCGCTCCAGGTCGTCAATGCGCTCGTCAATTTGCGATTCGCCCACGCCGGAGGTGTGCAGCACGCGCGCTTTGATCACGCTGGTCAGGTCGTAGCGCGATTTCAGGTAGGGCAGCACCTGCGTTTGCATCAGGTGCTCCATCTCGCGCGGCACGCCAGGTAGCGAGATGATGGCGCTGCGTTCGGTTTCCACGATGAATGCCGGGGCGGTGCCCACAGGGTTCTCGACAGCGATAGCGCCTTGCGGGACGAATGCCTGGCGGCGGTTGTTCTCGGTAGGCGTGCGTCCGTAGCGCTGAAAGCGTTCCTGAATCTGCTCCCACAGCTCGGGGCGGAACTCGGTCTCCACGCCCAGTGCCAGGGCGACGGCCTCGCGGGTGGGGTCGTCCACGGTGGGGCCAAGCCCCCCTGTGGTGATGATGATCTCGGCGCGCGCCAGCCCCTCACGGATGATCTGGGCGATGCGCTCTTTGTTATCGCCGATCGTTGAAGTGCGGTATAAGTCCACCCCCACATCCCGCAGCGCGCGGGCGATGTAGCGAGTGTTGGTGTCCACCGTCTCGCCGAGCAATAATTCCGTGCCGATGGTGATGATCTCTGCAATAGGCATGGCTTTGTTCCTCTTCTTGACTATCCGACCAATCGGACCATCCGACCAGCCAGCCTGATCAGACTACACGACCCATCAGACCACATTGAACTCCCGTATCAGCCGCCCCTCGGCGAAGCGCGCCAGATCGAGCATGGAGACATCCACGGTGGAGGCCGCGCCGTCGAGGATGATCTCAGCCATCAGTTTACCCGCCACCGGCCCGTGCATAAAACCGTGACCGGAGAATCCGGCCACGATGTAGAACCCCTCAACCGGCGTTACGCCGAAAATGGGGTGGGCGTCGGGGGTGTTTTCGTACAGCCCGGCCACGCGGGCGGCCACGCCGGCGCTCTCCAGCAGCGGCAGGCGGGCGATGGCGGCCTCCATGTGGATCAACTCCCAATCGGAGTCCACCTGCTGGCCGAAGCCGATCTCTTCCCGCGGGTTCGACATGCCGGTGAGCAGCCCCTCGCCCTCGGGGTGGAAGTAGAGCGATTTAGCGAAGTCAATCACAAAGGGGAAGTCGGCGGGCAGGTCGGGTAGCGGCGTGGTGGTCAGCCACTGGCGGCGCAGTGGGGTGATGGGGATAGGGACGCCGGCCATCTGACCTATCAACGCGGCCCACGGCCCGGCGGCGTTGACCACCACCGGCGCGGAGACCACCCCGAAGGGAGTCTCCACTCCGCGGATTTTCCCGTCCTCCACGTGAATCCCCTCAACCGGCACCCCGCTGAGGGTTCTGGCCCCCAGGCGGCGCGCGGCCTGAATGTAGCCCATCACCACCCCGTTGGGGTCGGCGATGCCGTCTTTGGCGTGGATCGTCCCGGCGAGCACATCGTCCAGGTTCATTAGCGGCAGGCGGCGGCGCACTTCGTCGCCCTCCAGCCATTCGGTTTGCACGCCCATGCTGTGCTGCAAAGCCACGTTGCGCCGGAAAGTGGCCAAGTCTTCCTCGCGGGTGAGCAGGAACAGGTAGCCGATCTGCCGGTAATCCACTGCCTGGCCGATCTCTTCCTCAAAGCGTTCCAACATGGGCAGGCTGGCGAGTGAGAGACGGATGTTGACCTCGGTGGAGAACTGATAGCGCACGCCGCCCGCGCAGCGCCCGGTGGCGCCCTGGCCGAAGAACTCGTCGCGTTCAAGCAAGAGGACGTCGCCTGCGCCGCGGGCGGCCAGGTGGTAGGCCGTGCTGGCGCCCATCACTCCGCCGCCGATAACGATGACATCTGCTGTTTTGGGAAGTTCCATTCAGTCAATACCTTTCTATCGCAAATTCAGGTTACCATTCCACCGCCTGCCCCAACCCGAATTGGCGGGCGCGTTGCAGCGCCATGCCCGCTGCGGCGGCATCCTGCGCGGCCACGCCAACGGATTTGAAGAAGGTGATTTGCGCTTCGCTGGTGCGCCCGGCGACCTGGCCGTTGAGCACCGCGCCCAGTTCGGTGAGCTGGTTGCGGTGGAGCAGGCCTTGCTCGACTGCGGCGATCAGTTCGCCAGCTTCTTCCATCGCGGCTTCGACCTGATCAACGTAGACAGCGGCGTGCGCCGTGAGTTGGGGGGGAATCTCGATCATCGCCGGGGTGTAAGAGCCGACGCCGTTGATGTGCGTCCCGGAGCGAACGGCCTCCGCCGGAAAGACGGGGTGTGTGGACGTGGTCGCCGCGCAGATGATATCGGCCTCGGCTGCGGCCTGTTCGGGGCTTTCAGCCGGGCGCAGATCTGCGGGGATCGACCCTTTGCCCGCCATTTCGTCGATGAAAGTGGTGACTTTCTCCGGATTGGGGTCTACTACCCAAACAGTCTGAATGGTGCGCACGCTGCACACCGCCTCGAGCTGAGTGCGCCCCTGAACCCCGGCGCCAAAGATCGCCGCGGTGGAGCAATCGGGGCGGGCCAGCAGGTCGGTGGCTGCGCCGCTGGCCGCGCCGGTGCGGATGGCCGTCAAGGCGCTGCCTTCCAGCAGAGCCTGCGGCGCGCCTGTCTCCGGGTCGAGGACGAGCACCGCGCCGTAGATCAGCGGCAAGCCGCGGGCGGGGTTGCCCTTGAAAAGAGAGACGATTTTGATCGCCAGGGATTCGCCCTCGCCATGGAGATAAGCGGGCATCAACAGCGTCAGCCCGTCACGCTGCTCCACTGGCAGGTGGGCGCGCAGCGGCATCACCGCGTCACCGGCGGAGAGGGCCGCGTAGGCCCGTTTGACGGCTTGAATCGCCTCCGGCATGGGCAACGCTTCTCGCACCTGGTCGGCGTTCAGGATGAGCATCGGTCTATCCTTTCTACCCAATGAAAAGAGCGCAGTAAGAGGGTATTCTACCATCACTGCGCTCCTGGCGTTCGCGGGGTGGTGCGAGGTTATTCGATGCCCAGGTAGGCCTTTTGCACCATCTCGTTTTGTTGCAGGTTGGCGGCGGAATCCGCCAGTACGATTTCGCCGGTTTGCAGCACGTAGCCGCGGTGGGCGACCTGTAGCGCCATGGTGGCGTTTTGTTCCACCAGCAGGATCGTCGTGCCTTCGGCATTGATATCCTGGATGGTCTGGAAGATGCTCTCCACCAGGATGGGCGCCAGCCCCATGGAGGGTTCGTCCATCAGCAGCAAGCGGGGGCGGGCCATCAGGGCGCGAGCAGTGGCGAGCATTTGCTGCTCACCGCCGGAGAGCGTCCCGGCGACCTGGCTACGGCGCTCCTTCAACCGGGGGAACAGGCTAAAAACGCGCTCCAGGTCTTCCTGGATGCCGTCCGTATCGGTGCGCGAGTACGCGCCCATGTCCAGGTTCTCGGCGACGGTCAGCTTGGCGAAGATGCCGCGCCCTTCGGGGACCATGGCGATGCCGTGATAGACTAGTTCGTGGGGTTTGAATTGTGAAAGATCATCGCCGCGGTATTTGATGGTGCCCTCGCGCAACGGAACCAGGCGGCTGATGGCGCGCAGCGTGGTGGTTTTCCCTGCGCCATTGGCGCCAATCAGGGTGACGATTTCACCTTCCTCGACGGTCAGGGAGATCCCTCGCAGCGCCTGGATGTTGCCGTAGTAGGCGTGAATGTTTTCCACTTCAAGCATTGGCATAGGTCACTCTCTCTCAGGCTTGCGCGGCCGCGCCGCGTCCCAGGTAGGCTTCGATGACCCGCGGGTTGCGTTGAATCTCGCCCGGGGTTCCTTCTGCGATTTTCATGCCAAAATCCATCACCGAGATGCTTTCGCTGATGTTCATCACCACCTTCATGTCGTGCTCGATCAGCAGGATGGTGATGCCCAGTTCGTCGCGCAGGTGCTGGATGAAGCGCGTCATCTCGCGGGTTTCGTTGGGGTTCATCCCGGCGGTCGGCTCGTCGAGGAGCAGCAATTTGGGCTTGCTGGCGAGCGCACGGGCGATCTCCAGGCGGCGTTGCGCGCCGTAGGGCAGGTTGGAGGCCAGTTGATCGCCCAGGCCCTGCAGGCCGACGAAGTTGAGCAGCTTGATCGCCTCCTCAAGCGCCTCGGCCTCTTCCTGCAGCATACGCTTGGAGCGGATGATTGCCTCGGCCCAGTGTGTTTTGAAGTGCCGATGCTGGCCGACGAGGATGTTCTCGATGGCGGTCATGTTGGCGAACAGGCGGATGTTCTGGTAGGTGCGGGCGATCCCCAGGTGGGTGATTTGATCCGGGCGGCGGTGAATGGCGTGTCCGGTGTCCTCGCCGCTGTTGATGATGTGTCCATCAAATTCGATTGTCCCGCTGTCAATGGCGTAAAAGCCGGTAATGCAGTTGAAGAAGGTGGTTTTTCCCGCGCCGTTGGGGCCGATGATGCTGATGATCTTCCCTTCGGGAAGTTCAAAATCAAACTGGTTGACCGCGATCAGGCCGCCGAACTGCTTGGTGACACCTGTTGCTTTGAGAATGAGCATGGTGATTTCCTCTCCCTGAAGCTAGTCGCTGCTGGTACTGGGCTGATGTTGTTCCTCAAAGGCGTGTAGCTCCCGCACGGTGACCTCGGAAGGCCAGAAGCCCTCAGGGCGGGCCAGCATCATGAAGATCAACAGCGCGCCGTACATCAACAGGCGGTGTTCGGCGAATTCGCGCAACAGCTCCGGCAGGCCGACCAGGATGAGCGAGCCGACCACCACGCCGGGCAGGCTGCCAATTCCGCCCACAATGATGAGGGAAAGCACGTTGATGGAAACGAGCAGGTTGAAGCTGTGGGGGAAGATGGAGGTCAGCTTGCTGGCGAAGATCGCCCCCGCCAAGCCTGAGAACGCCGCGCCGGTGGCGAAGGCCAGCAGCTTGGTGGAGACCAGGTTGATTCCCATGGCCTCAGCAACGTCTTCGTCTTCGCGCATCGCCATCCACTGGCGGCCCAGACGGGAGTCGCGCAGGCGGGCGGAAATAAACCACGCCAGCAGCACACATGCCAGGATGATGTAGTAGAGTTGCCCTGGCTGGATCAGATCGATGCCGAAGAAGGACGGTTTGGGGATTTGCAGCACGCCCTGCGCGCCGCCGATAAAAGGCTTGAGCATATCGGAGAGCGCCAGGATGCGGATGATTTCACCAAAACCTAATGTGACGATTGCCAGGTAGTCGCCGCGCATGCGCAGCACCGGCATACCCAGGAGGATGCCTGCCAGCGTGGCTGCCAGCACGGAGAAGGGCAGCGCCGTCCAAAAGGTGAAGCCCATATTCAGCCCCAGTGCGCCTTCGGAGGTCAGAATACCCATCACATAGGCGCCGATGGCGAAGAAGGCCACGTAACCCAGGTCGAGCAAACCGGCGAAGCCGACGACGATGTTCAACCCCAACCCCATAAGCACGTACAGGCCGACGTTGTTGGTCACCTCGGTGAGATAGGATCCTAAAAGCAAAGGTAAGAGCAGCAGGACCACGCCCAGGATGATCTTGTTAATTGTCTCAATGGGGAGGGAGAGAAAAGTGGCGTTCGATCTGTCGCCTTCTGCTTCCTGGCGGGCGTGGCGGCGTTGAGAGAAATACGAGTATAACGCACCCGCAACCAGGATGAACACGGCAAAACCGGGATTCAATGATTTGCCGGTGAAGATCAGGTCGGTCAGGCCGCGACCGAAGAAACTGCGCAGGCGCCCCAGCAGAATTTCCGAGAACGTGCCAGATGTCGCCACCCAGGCCAACCCGCTGACAGCCATCTTGCGCCATTGCTCGGGCAGCAGGTAGAGCGCCGCGGATAGCATGCTGAGCACAACGTTTATCCCCAGCAAGATCAGGCTGCCGGTGCTGGCGGTCTGCCCAAAGGTTAAGAGGGCGATCAGATCGGGCGAGATGTTGAGCAGGAATTGGCGAATGTCAAACGCTGTGGCCAGGAAAACCAGGGCGATCAGCGGCAATGCGGTGAGCGCCCCGATGATAGCGCCATAACCCAGAACGCGGCTGCGGCTGTGCGTGGCCGTTTTCTTTGCCAGTAAGTAGGCAAAGCCGATCGGCGCAGCGAACAGGAAGAGATGACCCATGGTAAACGCTCTGGCAACCAGCTCTCTCTGGTGCAGCAGGACGATGAAACCAATTGCGCTCAGGTTAATCACGATCAGCCCGGAGAGCAAACCGTATCGGACAGCGTCTTTGAAGGTGGGGGTGTTTGTAGATGTCATGGCTTGTACCTCAGGCTTTCTCTTCAGCCAGGCGCTCGCCCAGGATGCCCTGTGGACGGAAGATCAGCACCAGCACGAGCATGGTAAAGGCGATGACGTCTTTCAACTGGTGCGGTGCGGGGATACCCAAACCCTCCAGGAAGAGGCCAGGCCCGACCGACTCGAACATCCCCAGGAAAAGCCCACCCAGGGCCGCGCCGGGAATGCTGCCGATACCGCCAAGCACCGCTGCGGTGAAGGCTTTGATGCCGGGGATGAACCCCATGAAGAAGTGAATCTGGCGGAAGACCAGGGCATAGAGCACGCCGGCGATGCCGGCCATAGAAGCGCCCAGAGCGAAGGTGGAGGAAATCGCCCGGTCGACGTCAATTCCCATCAGGGCGGCGACGTCTTTGTTTTCGGCCACCGCGCGGATCGCCTTGCCGGTTTTCGTCTTCATTACGAAGAAGTACAGCCCGATCAGCATCAAGATGGCGGCGATGATGACCACAAGGTGGGTTTTGAGGATCACGATGCTGCCCAGCGTGACTTTCCCGGCGAAGGGGGCGATTTGCGGGAAGGCCTTAACCTCAGATCCAAACAGGCCGCGGAAATAGTTCTGCCAGAAGAAGGATGCCCCAATGGCGGTGATCAACGGCACCAGGCGAGGCGCATAACGCAAGGGGCGGTAGGCCACGCGCTCGGTGAGCACGGCGATCGCCGTGGATACCGCCATGGTGACCAGGGTGATCCACAAAAGGCCAAGATAAGGGTGCCGATCCAGGTAGCCGGATGCGCTCATCGGCCCCGCCAGGAAAATAGTGGCCGTCATAATGCCAGACATGAAAAACTCGCCATGGGCAAAATTGATCATGAAGAGTACGCCGTAGACGAGTGTGTAACCGATGGCAATAAGTGCATACAGGCTACCCTGAGCAATCCCGGCGACGATGGTCTCCATCCAGGTTTGTGTGGGGTAGGGGTTCTCGATGATGGTGGCAATCGTCCCCCAGACGACAACCACCAAGATGACCGTGCGAAAGACCCACAGGAAAAGGTCAAGGATGTCGATTTCTTTTAGGCGCTGAAGCATGGGCCAATCTCCTCTAATCGCATAAAGGGGGATGGGCTCGACTTGCCGAACCCATCCCCAGTTTTACAGATTATCTGTGCTCAGTAACTGGTTACCATTTAGTTAGGGCCAGATGCGAACGTACTCGCCGTTCTGCAGTTGAGACACAGAGATCTTCGGATCAGCGCAGTCACCGTATTCGTTGCAGGTGATGGTGCCGGTGATGCCCTGGAAGTCCTTGGTGGCGTACAGGCAGTCGCGCAGCGCCTGGCGGCCGATGTGCAGGGATTCGCCATCCTGGACGCCGACTTTCTCGATGCAGGCAAAGATCATGTTGGCGGCATCGAAAGCGTGGGCGTGGAACACAGAGGTGGGATCACCAAAGTTCTCTTTGTAAGCGGCCAGGAACTTGTCGTACAGCTCGCCAGAGAAGGACAGATCGGGACCGGAGAAGTACATGCCTTCGCCAGCTTCCCCAACCGCCTCGATGGCCGCGTCGGAGATCATGCCATCGGCTGCAGCCAGGATGGTGTCCTCCAGGCCGGAGACTTCCTTGGCCTGCTTGGTCAGGAAGCCGCCCTCGGCGGTGAAGACCGGGTAGTACAGGAACTCGGGCGGGCCAGCCGCGGCGATGGCGGAGAGCACCGGGCGCATGTCGGTGTCGCCCTTATTCACCGCGGTGAACTTGACGATCGTGCCGCCCAGCTCCTCGAAGGAGTCAGCGAACACGCGGGCGAGGCCCTCGGTGTAGGGGTCACCATCGTGAAGGGCAGCCGCGGAGCGGACGCCGAGCACATTGTAGGCGAAGTCGGCCATGGCCTTACCCTGCACCTTGTCGTTGTGGGCGGTGCGCAGGTAGCCGGGGTTCCAGGCCTCATCGGGGTCAGTCAGCGAGGGAGCGGTGTTGGACGGGGAAACCATCACATAACCGGCCTCGGAGATGACCTCGGACATGGGCACGCCCGCGCCAGAGCAGCTGGTGCCAACCACGGCGATGATGGTCGGGTCGGAGACGATCTTCTGGCCAGCGGCCTGACCGCCTTCGGCGTTACAACCATCGTCCTCGGCCTGCAGTTCGATGGGATGGCCGAAGAGATCGCCCTGGAACTCGATGGCGATTTCAACACCGTGTTGTGAGTCAAGCCCCAGGTCGGCGTTCGGGCCAGAGATCACCAGCGCCGAAGCAATGCGCACGGGCTCGCCCGGACCATAGGTCACACAGCCGATAGGGTCGTCACATTCATACGTCGAGCCCGCGCATGCCGCCAGAATCATGCTGGCAACCACGAGCAGGCCGAAAATAATCAAGCTTCGCTTCGTCATACTTCTTCCTCCTTGGAAGGGTTGAAAAAAACGATTGGTGGGGGAAATTCGGGAGAGTGCTGAGTAGTTAGGTATGTCTTGCTACCTCCTTTCCTACTGTTGATGGGCGTAGGGAAAATAGCCGCCTGCTAAAGAAAAGAATAAAAACGAAGCGACCATCCCGATTGTATGATTCTACAAGTTCGCAGGAATCAGGTCAAGTGATGATCTTTGTCTTTTATGAAATCTTTATCCTTGCACCGATCTCTGAGACAGGCCAGGCGCAGGGGCTATTCTGCGCTCAAGCATAGCATAAAACCCCTAAATGTCAAACTGGAGACAGTGGGAGCTATGGTAAAATAGAACACTTGTATGGAGCACAATGAATCGCAGGCTGTGGTGCCTGCCCCACCTCAGGTTATCCCCGCGTTGATTGCTGGTTTTGACAGCGTAACCCGCCATTGGGGGGTGTTGTTTTTCCCGATTGGATTGGATTTTTTGCTGTGGTTTGGCCCGCACTTGCAGGTGAAAACGTTGCTGCGCCTTTGGCTGGAACAAACGATCAGCCTGGCTGCGACGCTGCCTGACGCTGCCGATTGGAAAGCTGCGCTGGATGCTGTTGGCCCCGCGTGGGAAGCTATGGCTGAGCACATTAATCTCCTGGCAGCTTTGCGCGCTTTTCCTGTTGGGATTCCCAGTCTGATGGTGTCGATCTTGCCGCTGGCTGCTCCAGGAGTTTCGCCGCGTTTCATTGATCTGCAATCCTTTTCTCAGAGCACGGGCTTGATCTTGTTGCTCACTGGGGTGGGCGTGCTTTTCGGGGCGCTATATTTTGCGCTTGTTCAGCGAGTGGCTTTGCGTGACGCAACTGGATTGCTTGACGCACTTCGTGATTGGCCGCGCGCCGGCCTGAGCATGCTCGTCTTAACGGTTTTATGGGTTGGGATATTGATGGGCCTGAGCGTTCCGTTGAGTCTTATTTCGTCGGTGTTGATGGCGGTGGGAAGCTCCGCCGGTGCGCTGGTGATCCTGATGATTTTTAGTTTTCTGCTGTGGTTGCTGGTGCCGTTGATGTTCGCGCCGCATGGCGTGTTTGTCCATCGTCTTTCGGTGTGGAGGGCGATCAAGCGCAGCGTGTTGATTGTGCGCTTTACTTTCCCAACCACGGCTGTTTTCCTTGTTGGAGCTGTGTTTATCAGCCAGGTGATGGATGCGCTCTGGCGCATTCCCCCTGAAGATTCGTGGTTGATGTTGATCGGCGTGGCCGGGCATGCTTTCGTGGCGACTGGTTTGGTGGCAGCCAGCTTTGTTTATTATCATTACGCGGATCGGTGGGTGCAGGCGTATCTGGAACGTCTCAGCCATTCTCCACGCGGCGAGAGCTGAATCTTTCATCCTTAGGCATTATCTTGTGAGTAGAATTTTAATTGGAGGCCTGTGTGGCAAAAGAAAAAGCTAACCTGTCTTACGACGCAAAAGATATTCAGGTGTTGGAGGGGTTGGAAGCGGTTCGTCGTCGCCCTGGTATGTATGTGGGTGGTACGGATATTCGCGCCCTGCATCACCTGGTTTACGAGGTTGTGGACAACTCGATTGATGAAGCCCTGGCGGGCTACTGCGATTCGATCGATGTGATTATTCATCCGGATAGCAGCGTGACTGTCAGCGACAACGGCCGTGGCATCCCGGTGGATATTCACCCCGAACATGGGAAATCGGCGCTTGAACTGGTGATGACGGTGTTGCACGCCGGCGGCAAGTTTGGCAATGGCAGCTATAAAGTATCCGGCGGTTTGCATGGTGTGGGCCTCTCCGCAGTCAACGCGCTCTCAGAGTGGTTTGAGATCGAGGTCAAGCGCGATGGCAAGGTGTATCACCAGCGTTATGAGCGCGGCTATCCGGTGACCCCGCTGGAAGTGGTGGGCAAGGTTGCCAAAAACGAAACCGGAACCCGGCAGACGTTTAAGTTTGATCCCACGATCTTCACCGGCGATCTGGATTACAAGTTTTCCACCCTGGGGCAGCGCTTCCGCGAAATGGCTTTTGTGACTCGCGGGGTGACCATCCACCTGTTGGATGAGCGCGATGATCATGAGATGACTTTCTACTTTGAAGGCGGGATCGCCTCCTTTGTGCGCTACCTGAATCGCAATCGCAAGACGCTGCATCCGGTGGTGCACATGGAAAAAGAAGTTGATGGCGTGATCGTGGATGTGGCCTTTCAGTATACTGATGCTTATGCCGAGTCGGTGTACTCGTTTGCCAACACAATCAATACTATTGACGGCGGAACGCACCTGACGGGGTTGCGGGCGGCCATCACGCGCACGATCAACGATTACGCCAAAAAGCAGAAATTGCTCAAGGATGAAGAATCCAACTTCCGCGGCGAGGACACGCGTGAAGGGCTGACCGCGATCGTCAGCATCAAACACCCTGATCCTCAATTTGAGAGTCAGACCAAAGTTAAATTGATGAACCCGGAGGTGCAGACGATCACCCAGCAGGTGGTCAACGACGCCTTTGGCGAGTTTCTGGAGCAGAACCCACGCGCCGGGAAAACCATCGTGGAGAAATGCCTCACCTCGGCGCGAGCGCGGCAGGCAGCGCGCAAAGCGCGCGACCTGGTCATTCGCAAGTCGGCGCTGGAGAGCCTCACCCTGCCGGGTAAGCTGGCGGACTGTTCGGAGCGCGATCCCCAAAAGACGGAGCTGTATATTGTGGAGGGTGACTCGGCGGGTGGATCGGCCAAGCAGGGCCGCGACCGCCATTTCCAGGCCATCTTGCCCCTGCGCGGTAAAATCCTCAACACCGAGCGTGCCCGGCTGAACAAAATCCTCAGTAACAATGAAGTTAAAGCGCTGATCTCCGCTCTGGGAACAGGAATCGGCGAGAGCTTTGACCTTTCCGGGCTGCGTTATGGGCGCATCATCATCATGACCGACGCCGATGTGGACGGTGCGCACATCCGCACGTTGTTGCTGACTTTCTTCTTCCGTTACATGCAGCCGTTGATCGAGGAAGGGCACCTCTATATCGCTCAACCGCCGTTGTACCGCATCAGTTACCGCAAGAACGTGCGCTACGCCTACACCGAAGCGGACAAAGATGCTGTTTTGAAGGAAATGGGCATTGGGGATGATAAGGCTACGATCTCGCGCTTCAAAGGGTTGGGCGAGATGAACCCTCAACAGCTTTGGGATACGACGATGGATCCCGAAAAGCGCACGCTGCTACAGGTGACGATTGAAGACGCCACTGAGGCGGATCGGACGTTTGATATGCTGATGGGGGCGGCAGTCCCGCCGCGGCGACGTTTCATCATCACACATGCGCAGGAAGTCCGCAACCTGGATATTTGATTTCGCTATAGATTTAGCCTGACAACTTGGCCTGATGCGACGCACACCTCCCTTAGATTGGGTGGGGAGGTGTGTTGTTTATAATGAAAGGCAAGATGGAGATGGAAGACACCCGCTTGGCCCTGATGGTGGGGCATTATGATGAAACTTTCAAGATGCTCAAGCAAGATGCCGCCCGTCGCGATCGCCTGTTCCTTTACATCTTGTTGTTGATGGTGGGGATTCTCTTTCACCTGCTTGCTCCGGATGTGGTCACCGGCATCCTCGGACGACTGGTTCAGGTGCAAACGGGGTTGGAGGACGCCTCCGGTGTGACTGAGGTCCTCGATGTAACTTTCATCGGTGTGATGCTCTGGTTTGGGCTGCTCAGCCTGGCGCACACCTACTATCAGACGGTGCTGCATGTGGAACGGCAGTATGACTATTTGTACCAGTTGGAGGCACGCCTGGGGGATTACTTTGAAGGGCGGGCGTTCACGCGAGAGGGCGTGCATTATCGGTCGCACCGTTATTTGTTCTCCTCCTGGACGAAGATGATCTTTTGGGTTTTGTTTCCCCTCTTCTTGCTGTTGGTGGTGGGCTATCGCCTGCGCACGCTCATCGCCTCGCCGGGGTCACCGGTGTATTTTTGGGTGATGATTCTGATCACCGGCGCGCTGTTGATCTCAACGGGATTATATCTGCTGGCGTTGTATCGTCATCGTTGAGGCGCCTGACAGAATTGAAGGTTTGATGATTTGAATTCTTTAGTAGAATAGACCGGATTATGGATCGGTCCATCTAGGAATTCTGACGTTATGGTATTGGAACGCGGCACGCTACTGCACAACCGTTATCGCATCATTGAAATCCTCGGCCAGGGAGGCATGGGGGCGATCTATCGCGCAGTGGATGAAAACCTGGGGGTTGAGGTCGCCGTCAAAGAGAATCTGTTCACCACGGAGGAGTATGCCCGCCAGTTTCATCGGGAGGCGACCATCCTGGCCGGGATGAGACACCCCAATCTGCCGCGCGTTTCAGATCATTTTGTCATTGATGGGCAGGGCCAATACCTGGTGATGGATTACATCGAGGGGGAAGATCTGCGTGAGCGCCTGGATCGCACTGGGGTGATCTCGGAAGAGGAAGCTTTGGTGATCGCCATCGGGTTGTGCGACGCACTCAGCTATATGCATGACCAGAACCCGCCGATCCTGCATCGGGATATCAAGCCGGGGAATGTGAAAATTACGCCTGACGGCTCGATTTTCCTGGTCGATTTTGGCCTGGCGAAAGTGGGCTTTTCCGGTCACCGAACCACCACCGGCGCGCGTGCCATGACCCCTGGGTATTCGCCACCGGAGCAATATGGGGGTGCGCGCACCGATCAGCGCTCCGATATTTACTCCTTGGGGGCGACACTGTATGCAGCCCTGGCCGGGGCAGTTCCGGAGGATAGCCTGGCGCGCACAATGGGGCAGGAGGAGCTGACGCCGCTGCGCCGTCATAATCCTGCCGTCTCACGACGCTTTGCCCGTGCGATTGAGAAGGCGTTGGAGGTTCACCCGGATAACCGTTATCAGACGGCGGAGGAGTTCAAACAGGCGTTGCTGGAGGCGACGGATGCCAGGCGGCGGCAGCTTGCTGTGGGGGATGCCGCGCCAGGCGGTGCTCCGCCATCTGGCAAACCGCCAGCGGGGGCGAGGGTGCGCTCCAGAACTCCTGGGCCGATCCCCGTCAGCGCGGCTGTGGGCAATTCTCGCTCCGGCCCGCCATCGAAGCCCGGGCCGATGCGGCGCGGTTGCCTGATCGGGCTGGTGTTGATGTTGTTCTTATTGGTTGCCGGTGGAGGGGCGTTGTATTGGCTCAACCCGGCGTTGGGGCGCGATGTGTTGGATTCGCTGGCGCAGGTTTATCCGCCTCTGGCGGCGGTACTTCCATCATCCTCTCCAACCGCGACTGAGGTTGTCCCTCTCGCCTTGGAAAGTATTTCCACCATCAGCGTGGATACGGCGACGGGGCCTGTCCCGTCGCCCCTCCCGACTGATACACCGACGCCGATGGCGACTGTGACAACCCCGCCGGAACTGTCGGTCACGCCCTCTCCGATGGCGACCTGGACGCCGACAGTGACGTTCACGGATACAGCGACGGCGACACTTACGTTCACCGTTACCGCGACGCGAACGCCGCGCAGAACAGCGACGCCTACCATCACCCTTTCTCCGACGGTTACCCCACACGGGGGCGGGTATGGACAAATTGCCTTTGCCTCCGATCGTACCGGCCTGCCGCAAATCTGGGTGATGAATATTGATGGTAGCGGGTTGTTTCAGTTGACCGATGTGCAGCTCGGCGCCTGCCAGCCCGATTGGGCGCCGGATGGGTCTCGGTTGGTGTTTGTCTCCCCCTGCCGCGAGAACCAGGAATTGTATCCGGGGGCGGGGTTATTTATCATTAATGCCGATGGGACGGACGTGCAACCGTTGCCGGTGGTAGGCGTGGGCGCCTTTGACCCGGCCTGGTCGCCTGATGGGGGCAAAATTGTGTATTCGGCTTTGCGCGAGGATGGCCGCCCACAACTGTATTTGCTGGATCTGGCCTCTGGTGAATCCACGCTGCTTTCATTAGGAGACTTTTGGGACTCGCAGGCAGAGTGGTCGCCTGATGGCGAGAAGATCGTCTTTGTCACCACGCGCAATGGCCCCTATCAGATCTGGCATATGAGCCCGGATGGAAGCCAGCAATTGCGCTTTTCGGCGAGTGGCGGTCTCTGGGATCAGTACCCGATCTGGTCGCCGGATGGTCAGACAATTTATTTCACCCAACGCGAGCAGGGTGGCATTCCGCGCTTGATGGGCGCGCGCTATCCCGATGGTGGCCCAGCAGAGTTTCGCCTTTACCCATACCCAGGAACGATCCCTATGCGCGAGGCGAGCGTTTCTCCGGATGGGTTGTGGCTGGCTTTTGAGAGCTGGGAGGCAGGCCAGCAACATGATATTTTCCTGTTGCACGCTGGTGAAAAAGAACTCACGTTGCTGACAGACGACTCCGGCTGGGAATTTGACGTCGACTGGCGGCCTGCCGGGCCGTGAAAAGTAGCGACTTGGGGGAGACAGGGTTTGTTGGTATAATCCAGACACTCTGAAGAAAAAGCCTGAATGCCTGAATGGCATTGGGTGAAGGAGCTTAGTGATGAAAATAAAAAATCGATTTGCGCTTGTCCTGCTGGCCTTGCTGGCAGCGATTACCACTGCTTTTGGCGTTTATGCCACCGTGCG
>CAZZFZ010000008.1:0-4416 GCA_964653835.1 uncultured Anaerolineales bacterium | reverse complement strand
AAGAATCACCTGGGGAAAACAATCTCTCTCCAATTGATTGGGTATGAAGATGAAACATTTGAGATCCCTCCGGGGTTCTCGATCATTGAGGTGTTCTCAGGCGAAACGGTTTACAGATACGACGCCTGTGATCGTGATTTCAACGGCGTGGTCGACATTTTGCCCAATGGGACGACGCAGTTTTATATGTATTCCTGCGAGTGGTATGACAGCCCCGATCGTGTCTTTGGCGCTGCGAATGTAGCGAACTTCCGGTTAATCAACCATGCCTCTTTCCCCATCATTCTCTCACTGGTGGGGCCAGAAAACTATCTGATCACGGTTAGCCCTGGCGAGAATCGTGTTCGGTTGGTGGCTGGTGTGTACAAATACGCCTACTTCATTGATTTCCAGCAGGTTACAGGCACTTTCTTCGTCTCTCCGAACGGCAACGGTATCGCCATGTTCAGCCCGGCATACACCATTGACAACGGGCTGATTGACGAATCAACTCAGGAGTAAGTTTTCGCTCCGTGAAAATCCACGCCCGCCCAGCACATGGGGCGGGCGTTTTGATTTATTAAGTTGTCAGACAATTGACAGCGGAGCGGGCATCTGCTAAACTAATGGTTGTCAGACAATTAGCCGAACGCGGGAACAGGAATCCTAATGTCCACTCTTCTGGTTCGCAATGCGCAATTGCTTGTCACTATGGATGACCACCACCGTGAAATCGCGGATGGTGGTCTTTTTATACGTGATGGCTTCATTGAGCAGGTGGGGCCAACGGCTGAGTTGCCGCAAACTGCCGATGAAGTCCTGGATCTCTCAGGGCATGTTGTCCTCCCTGGGCTGGTCAACACGCATCATCATTTTTACCAGACCCTCACCCGGGTCGTCCCCGCGGCGCAAGACGCCAATCTGTTCAACTGGCTGACCACGTTGTATCCCATCTGGGCGCGACTCACCCCTGAGGCCATTCGCGTCTCCACCAAAACCGCCTTGACCGAGCTGGCGCTCTCGGGGTGTACGACCGCCTCAGATCACTTGTATCTTTTCCCCAATGGCTCGAAGTTGGATGATGAAATCCTGGCGGCGCGTGAAGTCGGGCTACGCCTGCACGCCTCGCGCGGCTCAATGTCGTTGGGGGAGAGCAAGGGCGGCCTACCCCCGGATAGCGTGGTGGACGATGAAGATACCATCCTGAAAGATAGCCAGCGCCTGATTGAGATGTACCACGACCCCACGGCAGGGTCGTTTACTCAGATTGTTCTGGCGCCGTGTTCCCCATTCAGCGTGACTGGCGACCTGATGCGCGAGTCGGCTGCCCTGGCGCGCCAGTATGGCGTTCACCTGCACACTCACCTGGCTGAAACTGAAGACGAGGAAACTTTTTGCCTGGAGAAATTCGGCCACCGGCCGGTTGGATACATGCAGGAACTGGGGTGGGTTGGTGAGGATGTCTGGTTTGCGCATGCGGTGTGGGTGAATGCCGATGAAATCGCTGTCTTCTCGCGGTATCGCTGTGGCGTGGCGCATTGCCCCACCTCAAACATGCGTCTCGCTTCGGGGATCGCGCCGGTTAAGGAGTATCTGGACGCGGGGGTGAACGTTGGCCTCGGCGTGGATGGCTCCGCTTCGAACGATGGCTCACACCTGCTCGCCGAGGTGCGTCAGGCGATGTTGCTGGCGCGCGTGCGCGAGGGAATCACCGGCTTCTCGCGTTCGGATGATCCCACGCGGACGCTGATGACTGCCCGTCAGGCTCTCTGGCTGGGTACGCGCGGCGGCGCCGCGGTACTGGGCCGTGCCGACATTGGCTCGCTCGAAGTAGGAAAGTGCGCCGATTTTATCGCTGTGAATTTGAAGCGCCTGGAATATGCCGGCGGACTGCATGATCCGGTTGCCGCGGTGGTTTTTGACCAGCCTGTCCGCGTGGATTATACGGTGGTTGGGGGGAAGATCGTCGTCAGTGAGGGACAGATGACCACCCTCGACGAGGTAGCTCTTATCGAGCGGCACAATCAAATCGCCAGTGAGCTGCTGGCGTAAGGTGTTCTTCTCAAAGGAAGTTGCCATGTCTGATTCACATCTTAAATTACGCCGTACCTTGGTCGATGTTGCCATGGGGCGTCGACCTGCTGAAATGGTGATTCGCGATGGCCGCTGGGTGAGTGTGCAAACGGGTGAAATCATCCCCCACACCGACATCGCCATTGTTGACGGTCATATTGCTTTTGTGGGGGCGGACGCCTCACACACCATCGGCGACGAGACGAAGATCATCGAAGCCGGGGGGCGTTATCTCGTCCCTGGCTTGCTCGATGGGCATATGCACATCGAGAGTGGCATGGTCACGGTGACGGAGTTTGTGCGCGCCGTCGCCGCTCGAGGGACGACGGGGATGTTTGTTGACCCGCATGAGATCGCCAATGTCTTTGGCTTGAAGGGAGTCAAATTGATGGTGGATGAGGCTGCAGTTCAGCCGATCCATGTGTGGGTGCAGATGCCCTCCTGTGTGCCCTCTGCGCCGGGGTTGGAGACCCCGGGGGCTTCGATTGGCCCTGAGGAGGTCGCCGAGGCGATGGCCTGGGATGGAATTATCGGGCTGGGGGAGATGATGAACTTCCCGGGTGTGTTCAACTCAGACGAGAAGATGCTTGCGGAAATGGCGGTGACCCATGCTACCAGCAAGACGGTTGGTGGTCATTACGCCAGCCCAGATTTGGGTTTACCCTTCCACGGGTATGTGGCTGGTGGGGCGGAAGATGACCATGAAGGTACGCGCCTGGAAGATGCCATCGCTCGTGCCCGTCAGGGTATGCGCCCGATGTTGCGGTATGGTTCAGCCTGGCATGATGTTGCCACGCAAATTGAGGCGGTTACCAAGCACGGCCTCGACCCGCGTCGATTTATTCTGTGCACCGATGACAGCCATTCTGAGACGCTGGTCAACGACGGGCACATGGATCGGGTGCTGCGCCACGCCATCGCCGAAGGGCTGGAGCCGCTGACCGCCATTCAGATGATGACCATCAACACCGCCGAGCATTTCGGCCTCAGTCGTGAGATCGGTATGATTGCCCCCGGCCGTTGGGCGGATATCGTGCTGACCTCGGATCTTGAAAATTTCCAGGCCGAAATGGTGATCGCCAAAGGGCAGGTGATCGCTGAGAATGGGCAAATGCAGGTGGATTTGCCTGCCTATCCTTATCCCGATTGGGCGACTCACTCGGTGCACCTGGGAAAACCACTGACGGCGGCGGATTTCCGCCTGCCGGTTTCGGATGGGCGCGTCCAGGTGACCGCCAACGTGATCGGCGTGGTGGAAAATCAGGCGCCAACGCGGCACCTGCGGATGCAGATCGCCACCCGCAATGGGGAGGTCGATGTCGATCTGGCGCGCGACCTGGCCAAGATCGCCCTGGTGGAGCGACATCGCGGCACCGGCGGCGTGACCGTTGGTCTGGTACATGGGTTTGGGTTCCGCGAGCGGTGTGCTATCGCCACCACGGTGGCGCATGATAGCCATCACATGATCGTGGTCGGCACGGATGAGGCCATGATGGCCCAGGCTGCCAATCGTCTGGCGGAAACCCAGGGGGGGCAGGTGGTCATCAAGGATGGGGAGATCATCGGGGCGGTGGAATTGCCCATCGCGGGTTTGATGTCCAACGAGCGGGCGGAGATCGTCGCCCGGAAGGCGGCCACCGTCCTCAAAGGGTTCGAGGCCTGCGGGTGTCAACTCAACAACCCGAATATGCAGCTCTCTTTGCTTGCCCTGGTCGTTATCCCTGAATTGCGCATCTCCGACCTGGGGCTGGTGGATGTGACGCGTTTCGATTTTGTGCCGGTGCTGGAGTGATGGATCGACAGATCTTGCAAGAACGCCTGGCGGCATTGATCGCCTCAACACCGGTGGGAGAAAAACTGCCCTCTGAACCCAAACTGGCAAAGCAGTTGGGCGTCTCGCGTGCTACGTTGCGCGAGGCTATGCGCGTGTTTGAAACCCAGGGATTGGTCTGGAGGCGTCAGGGAGTGGGCACGTTTGTGGCGCGCCCCGCCCAGGTGCTGGAGAGCGGGTTGGAAGTGCTGGAAAGCATTGAGCGTATGGCCGAGCGGATTGGGTTGCCGGTGACCATGGGGGAGTTACGGGTGAGTCTGCATCCCGCCTCACCGTCCGTGGCAGAGGCGTTGCAGTTGGAGCCGGGTGCCAGTGTTTTGCACGTTGCCCGTGTGATGATGGTAGAAGGTCGCCCAGCGGCTTACCTGGAAGATATGGTGCCAGATGGCTATTTAACGGTTGAGGAAGTTAACGGTCATTTTACCGGCTCGGTGCTGGATCTGTTGCTCAAGCGCGAGTCGCCTCCCCTGGGGAGTTCGCGTTGTGAGATTAACTCAGTGGCCGCGGAGCCTGCGGTGGCGCGTGCCTTGAAC
>CAZZFZ010000007.1:31715-37773 GCA_964653835.1 uncultured Anaerolineales bacterium | reverse complement strand
ACGCCCAGGGTGGGGCGCGGGGGGCGGGGCGTGGGTGGGAGCGGG
Source organism: uncultured Anaerolineales bacterium (assembly GCA_964653835.1). Classification (GTDB taxonomy): domain Bacteria; phylum Chloroflexota; class Anaerolineae; order Anaerolineales; family UBA11858; genus J130. The sequence goes on along the minus strand of CAZZFZ010000007.1, from coordinate 37,728 downwards.
GGCGGGGGGGGGGGCGGCGGGTGGCGGGGGGGGCGCGGGGGGGGGGGGGGGTGGGGGGTTGACGGCGGCCTGAATCTGATTGGCCGCGTTGGTGATCGCGCTGCCCATCGCCGCGCGGGCGTCGGGAACCAGGAAGGCCAGGCTGAGCGTCAGTGCGCTGGCTATCATCATAGTTACAAGCTTGGATGTAATTGAACGTAGCATAATCATCACTCCTATGCGGATAAAGTGGATTGTCGTCTATAAGTCGCTTTAAAGGCAAAAAAGTTATGCCCTGTGCGGTTAAGATCTGATTAAGAGCGGGTGTGTTAGAATCTTCCTTGTGTATCTCTAAGTGGTGGCCTTGTGAAGCGTTTCGTTGCGATGGATGAATTCGATGCCTGATTTGCGTGGTTTGCCCTCCGTGGATAAATTGTTGCGCGCGCCGCGCGCCGAAGCCTGGGTTGACGATTTTGGCCGTCCGTTGGTGGTGGATGCTCTGCGGGATGCGCTTGCGGGGGCTCGACGACGCGCCCATCTGGGGGAGCCGTTGCCCGATGAGGAAGCTCTGCTCGATGCGGCGCGGCGCAAATTGGAATTCTGGGTAGCTCCTACGCTCCGCGCGGTGATCAACGCCTCAGGCGTGATTATCCACACCAACCTCGGGCGCGCCCCGCTCAGCCCCGAAGCGCTGGAAGCCGCCCGCACGGTGTCGGTTGGTTACTCCAACCTGGAATACGATCTTGAGAAAGGCCGCCGCGGCTCGCGGCTGTTGCACGCCGAACGGCTGCTTACCCGGTTGACGGGGGCGGAGGCCGCGCTGGTGGTCAACAACAACGCCGCCGCCGTGCTGCTGGCGCTGACCGCCCTGGCGCGCCGTCGCCGGGTGGTGATCGCCCGTTCGCAACTGGTTGAGATCGGCGGCGGCTTCCGCATCCCTGATGTGATGAAGCAATCTGGCGCGGTACTCGTTGAGATCGGCACCACCAATCGGGTGCACCTGCACGATTACCAGCAAGCCATCGCCGAACAACCCATCAAGTTGGTGATGCGCGCTCATCGCTCCAACTTCGCCATCATTGGTTTTACCGCCGAACCGGAGCTGCGCGACATCGTACGCGTATCCCACGAGGCGGGCCTCCCCGTGCTCGACGATCTTGGCTCCGGCTCGCTGCTGGATACAGCTCCTTACGGCCTAGCGCACGAACCGATGGTGCAGGAATCGCTGGAGGCCAGGGCGGATTTGGTTTGCTTTTCGGGTGATAAACTGCTCGGCGGGCCGCAGGCGGGCATCATCGTCGGGCGCGCCGACCTGATGGCAAAGCTGAAGAAACATCCCCTGGCGCGGGCCGTGCGCGCCGATAAACTCGCCCTCTCGGCGCTCTCAGCCACGCTGCTGCACTATCTCAAAGGTGAAGCCTTAGAGAAAATCCCCATCTGGCGCATGATCGCTGCCAGCCCCGATGATGTCAAAGCGCGCGCGCAGGGTTGGGCAACCCAGCTGGGGCGGGGCGAGGTCATCCCCGGCGAATCCACTGTTGGGGGCGGCTCGCTCCCCGGCGAGTCGCTGCCGACTTTCTTGCTGGCGCTTGATCTCCCCCATGTGAACCGCTTATTGCAACGCTTGCGAGAAAACGATCCCCCCGTCATCGGGCGCGCCCAGGATGGTAAAGCCGTCTTCGACCCGCGCACCGTGCTGCCGGAACAGGAGGACGCGCTGCTTCGGGCTTTGGAACACGCGCTGATGTAGATAACAGACCGCGGACGACGGACGGCGGTCCGCGGTCGGCTGTCCGCGATACAGAAAGATCCTTGCTTATGAAAACCGACCTCGACCAACTGATGCAGGAATACAATCTCGACGCCATGCTGGTGACCGGCCCGGCTCAGCACAACCCGGCCATGTATTACCTCACCGGTGGCGGACACCTGACCCGCGCTGATTTGATCAAAGCCCGCGGCCAGGAGCCGGTGCTTTACTATAACTCGATGGAGCGTGACGAAGCCGCGGCCACCGGCCTGAAGACCCGCAACCTGGCGGAATACCGCTACCCGGAACTGCTCAAACAGGCCGGGGGCGACCCCGTGCAGGCGCTGGCCTTGCGGTACCAGAAAATGCTGGTTGAGCAGGGCATCACCGCCGGGCGCATGGCGCTTTACGGTAGGATGGACCTCGGCGCGGGGTATGCGGTGTTCAATGCTCTGCAAGAGTTGATGCCTGAAATGGAACTCGTCGGCGAAACCGAAAACGACTCCATGCTACTGGCCGCCATGGCGACTAAGGACGAGGCCGAGGTGGAACAAATTCGTCGAATGGGGGAGATCACCACGGCGGTTGTGGGGCAGGTGGCCGATTTTCTCACTTCCCACAAGGCGAAAGATGGTGTGCTGGTGAGGACCGACGGCCAGCCGTTGACCATCGGCGAGGTCAAGCGGCGCATCAACCTGTGGCTGGCCGAGCGCGGCGCGGAGAACCCCGAGGGGACGATCTTCGCCATCGGGCGGGATGCCGGCGTGCCACACAGCACTGGGAACCCCGATGACCCGCTGCGCCTGGGGCAGACCATCGTCTTCGATATTTTCCCCTGTCAGGCGGGCGGCGGTTATTTCTACGATTTCACCCGCACCTGGTGCCTGGGTTATGCCCCGGATGAAGTACTGGCTTTATATGATGATGTCTACGCCGTGTATCAACAGGTGATGAACGAAATGGAAGTCGGCGCGCCGTTTAAACGCTACCAGGCGCGCACCTGCGAACTGTTCGCCGCCCAGGGACATCCAACGATCAAGGATGATCCTGCCATTCAAGAAGGCTACGTCCACAGCCTGGGGCACGGCTTGGGGTTGCATGTCCACGAACGCCCCTGGGCGGGGAGCACCGCCACCGAGAAGGACGTCCTCGCCCCGGGTGTGGTGGTCACCATCGAGCCGGGGCTGTATTACCCGGAGCGTGGCATGGGCTGCCGCCTGGAAGATACCGTCTGGGTACGCCCTGATGGAGGGATGGAGATTCTGGCTGATTATCCGCTTGACCTGGTGCTACCGGTGCGGGAGGTGTGAGTATGAGTGAGATGCTGGCCTGCCGGGTGTTGGGGATTGAATCCTCCTGCGACGAGACCGCCGCTGCGGTGGTTGAAGGCGGGCGCGTCATCCTTTCCAGCGCGGTGGCCTCGCAGGTGGATTTGCACGCGCAGTTCGGCGGCGTTTTCCCTGAGGTGGCCTCCCGCCAGCACATCCGCAGCATTTACCCCATCGTCGAGGCAGCTTTGCGCCAGGCGCATATGGATCTCGACGAGGTGGACGCCATCGCGGTGACACGGGGCCCCGGCCTGCCCGGATCGCTGGTGGTGGGCATCAACGCCGCCAAGGGGCTGGCGCTGGGCAGCGGCAAGCCGTTGCTTGGAGTCAACCACCTCGAGGGGCATCTCTACTCCGCCTGGCTCTACGGGGCGGATGAAGATCCCAAACCTGAGCCGCGTTTCCCACTGCTGGCGTTGATCGTATCCGGCGGGCACACCGAACTCGTCTTGATGGAAGATCATCTTCAGTACCACCGCCTGGGGGGGACGTTGGACGACGCCGCGGGCGAGGCCTTCGACAAAGTAGCCCGCCTGTTGGGGCTGGCGTATCCCGGCGGCCCGGCGATTCAGCGCGCCGCTGAGGGCGGTGATCCTGAGTCGGTGAAATTCCCCCGCGCCTGGCTGCCGGATACCTGGGATTTCTCCTTCAGTGGGTTGAAAACCGCCGTGCTGCGGGAAGTGCGCACTCTCCAGGCCGCGGGCAAACCGATCCCGGTGGCGGATTACGCTGCCAGTTTTCAGGCCGCGGTGGTAGACGTGCTGGTAGGTAAGACCCTGGCGGCAGCGCACGCATATGATGCGCAGGATATCCTGATCGCCGGAGGCGTCTCGGCCAACCGCGCCTTGCGGGAGCGCATCCAGGCCGAGTCGCAATGGCCGGTGCATATCCCGCCCATTGCGCTATGCACCGACAACGCCGCCATGATCGCCGGGGCGGGTTGCTACCGCTTCGCCGCCGGGCAGGCTGACGACCTGGCGATGGACGCCCTCCCGAATTGGCCGCTTACCGAGCTGACGAGGTAACTATGGAATGGACACTGACCAGCCAAACCCTTCTTGGTGCGTTGTTGATCTTCTTTTTGCGCCTGGCGAACATGAGCCTGGATACCCTGCGGGTGATGTTCATCGTCCGCGGGGGCAAGCTGGCGACCTGGTTGCTGGGTTTTGTGCAATCCGTGATTTTTGTGATCGCCTTCACCTATGTACTCAATGATCTGAGCAACCCCCTGAACATCACCGCCTATGCTGCCGGTTTTGCCACCGGCAACGTGATCGGCATGTGGGTCGAGGAGCGGCTGGCGGTGGGGTATGTCCACTTGCGCATCATCAGCCCGGCGCGCGGTACCGCCATTGTGGAACACCTGCGCGCCGCGGGCTACGCCGTCACCGAGGTGGCGGCGCGCGGCAAGGACGGCATGGTCACGTTAATCAGTTGCAGCGTGCGCCGCAAGGAAGTGGTGGATGTGGATCGCCTGATTCGGGAAATTGATGCGAACGCCTTCGTCACCGCCGAGGACGTGCGCCGGGTGTGGCGCGGCTTCTGGCGCTCGCCAGCGGGGTAATTTTTTTAACCACAAAGGGCACGAAGATACACAAAGTTGTTTTTATGTTCCTTCGTACCCCTTGGTGTCCTTCGTGGTTTAGAATTCAGGAGACGAAATCCCCGTTGCGGTAGAGCAGCTCGCCGTCCACCAGGATGACGGAATCCTCGCGCAGGTCGCAGATCATATCCCAGTGGATGATGCTCTTGTTCAGGCTGCCGGTTTCGGGGTAGCCCGCGCCCAGCGCCATGTGGAAAGTGCCGCCGATCTTCTCGTCGAAGAGGATGTGGCCGATGAAGCGGTCAATCTGGAAGTTGGTGCCAATGGCGAACTCACCCAGGTAGCGGGCGCCCTTGTCGCTTTCCAGCATCTCTAGCAGGAATTTCTGGTTTTTCTTGGCTTTGGCTTCCACCACTTTGCCGCGCTTGAAGGTCAGCTCCACCCCCTCGACCACGCGCCCGCCAGTGATGGCCGGGTAAGTGAAGCGCACCCATCCGTTGACCGAATCTTCCACCGGGCCGGTGTAAATTTCCCCGTCGGGCATGTTGTGGCGTCCGTGCGAGTTGTTGAACTTGCGCCCTTTGACGGATAGCGTCAGGTCAACATTGGGACCGCGCACTTCAACCTTATCGTGGCCTTCAATGCGCTTGATGATCTCCGCCTGCCGTTCGGCGATCGCTTTCCACGCCGCCACCGGGTCGGGGGTGTTCTCGTCGGCGAAGCAGGCGCGGAAGACGAAGTCTTTGAATGCCTCGTAGTCCATCCCGGCTTCCTGGGCGTAGGCCTCGGTGGGGTAAAGGGTTGTCACCCATTTGAAGGTTTTTTCTGCCCCGCGCCACATCTGGGCCCGCAGGATGGGGGCTAGTGCTTTCTGCCGCCGGGCTTGCTTGGCGGGGTCCACGTTGGTCAGCGCCCGCGTGTTGGTCTCCGCGTGGATGCGAATGCGGGATTCAAAGGTGTCGTAGGCCAGTTTTCGGAAGGTGGGGATGAAGTCCAGTTGCTCGTCGCTGGCGTGCTGGAAGAAAATCTCTTCCTGATCGGGGAGTTCAAGTTGAAGGTGAGGATGCCCGCCGTGATCGAGGATCTCGGCATAAAGGGCGCGCACTAGCGACTCGGCTGCGGTTGTGGCCTCAATCAGCACCCGATCGCCCGGCTGAACGTCGGCCGAGTGTTCAACCAGGATTTTCGCCAGTTTTTCGATGCGCTTGTCGCTCAAGGGATGACTCCTGTGCGTTATGATGGGAAGAGAAAAATAACGTGCGAATTATATCACGCTATGCCGACGTAATCACAATCGCGGTATACTCAAACCTACCGAACCAATGCAACTGATGCAACCAACCCAACCAACAAACCAGCCATGAAACAACTCCTCCAAAACCTCAAAACCGGCCAGGCTGTCGTCGAAGAAGT
>CAZZFZ010000007.1:0-31615 GCA_964653835.1 uncultured Anaerolineales bacterium | reverse complement strand
GAGACGCAGATCGGGGAGCGCGTCGCCGTGATCGGCATGGGGCTGTTGGGGCTGTTGACCGCGCAGATCGCCGCCGCGGCGGGTTGCCGCGTTCTAGGGGTGGACCTGTCTCCAGAGCGTGTTACCCTGGCCGGGGAGCTTGGCATCCGGGCGGTGATTCGCTCCCAGGCAGAAGCGCAATCCCAGGCCTTTACCGCGGGCCGCGGCTTCGACGCCGTGATTATCTGCGCCGATACCAAGTCTAACGACCCGGTGGAACTGGCCGGTGCGATCGCCCGTGACCGCGCTCGCGTGGTCGCCACCGGCGCGGTGGGGCTGAACATCCCTCGCAAAGTGTATTACGAGAAGGAGTTGAACTTCATCAACTCGCGCTCCTACGGGCCAGGGCGCTACGACGCGCAGTACGAAGAAGGCGGCGTGGACTACCCCCTCGGCTACGTGCGTTGGACGGAAGGGCGCAACTTCGAGGCCGTGGTGGAACTGCTGTCGGAGGGGAAGCTGAACGTCAAGCCGTTGATCACCCACCGATTCCCCATCGAACAGGCTGCCGAAGCGTATAATGTCATCACAGGCAAGGCGGAAGAGCCGTTTTTGGCGGTGTTGCTGACGTATCCGCGGACCGCTGACGACAGATCGCCGTCTATCGTCCCCCGTCCGCGGTCCCCCGTCCGCCGTCCGCCGTCCGCCGTCCGACTGGGCGTTATCGGCGCGGGGCTGTTCGCCAATGCCACCCTGCTGCCCGCCTTGAAAAAAGTATCTGACGTTGAATTGGTCGGCATTGCCTCCGCGGGCGGGTTGCACGCCGCGCACGCTGCGAAGAAGTTTGGTTTTGCTTACGCCGCCTCCGATGCCGATGAAATTCTCAACGACTCAGAGGTCAACACCGTCGCCATTCTCACTCGTCATGACCAGCACGCTGACCTGGTGGTGCGCGCCTTGCAGGCAGGTAAGCATGTTTTCGTCGAAAAACCGCTGGCGCTCAACCGTGAGCAGTTGAACGCCGTTCAGGAGCAGTTGCAGCAGCCAGATGCTGGCCTGTTGACCGTCGGCTTAAACCGCCGCTTTGCGCCTCTGGCTCAGAAGATGGCTGCTTTCCTGGATGGGCTCGCCGAGCCGTTGTACGCGCACTACCGCGTCAACGCAGGGTATATTCCGCTCAACCATTGGCTGCACGATCCCGAGGTCGGCGGCGGGCGGGTCATCGGTGAGGGGTGTCATTTCATTGATTTCGTCACCTTCCTGGTCGGCGCGCCGCCGGTCAGCGTGACGGCGCGTGCCCTGCCCGATGGCGGCAAATACCGCCAGGATAACGTCACGATGACCTTCGCCTTCCCGGACGGCTCGATTGGCGTGGTGGATTACCTCGCCAACGGGGATAAATCCGTGCCCAAAGAGCGTGTGGAAGTCTTCTGCGGCGGTGCGGTCGCTGTGCTGGATGACTTCCGCCGCCTGGAACTGGTGCGGGATGGCCGCCGCAAGGTGCATAAATCTGCCCAGGATAAAGGCTGGCGCGCTGAGTGGGAGGCCTTCGCCGGGGCCATCCGCACTGGGAGCGGGCCGACGATACCGTATGAGCACCTCTTCGGCGTCACCCAGGCCAGTTTCGCCGTGGTGGAGGCCTTGCAGACGGGGGGAGCGGTTGAGATTGCGTAACCACGAAGGGCACGAAGATGTACAAAGGAAAACGTTGCGACACTTTGTGCTCTTTGTGGTGAAACTGTCCAGGAAACGATGAGACGCCGCTTGCTTATATTGTTAAAGGCCCTTCGCCAGCTCGGTTTCGCGCCACTGGCGATGCTGGCGCTCTATCGCCTAGGGCTGCGGCTGGGTTGGTTCCGCCTGGTGGAGCCTGATCCCGCCCGACTCGTCACGGGCGCGACGGTGTGTCGCCCCTGTGTGATGCTGCCCTCGCGCGCCGACTTGCGCGCCGCGCTGAGGGAAGATGGGGTTCAACAGGTGCTTTCCGAGGCTGAGGGAATCCTCGCCGGTAGTTACCGTCCCTTCTACGGGGATCCTACCCCGTTGCGCTTTGTGCTCGACCTGCCCTGCGCTCACTGGTCGGCTTACGAGCGTGGCGTGGTGAAAATCCCTTATGACGCGCTGGGTTTCCCGCAACCCGATATCAAATTCGTCTGGGAAGCGGCCCGCTTTGGTTGGGCTTTCACCCTCGGACGGGCGTACCGCCTCAGCGGTGAGGGAAAATACGCCCGCGCCTTTTGGGAGTACTTCGAGGCTTTCGACGTGGCCAACCCGCCCTATCTTGGCCCGCAGTGGATGAGCGGCCAGGAGGTCGCCCTGCGCCTGATGGCGCTGGTCTGGGCCGATGCGGTCTTCACGGATAGCGGCGAGTCTACCCCGGCGCGGCGAAAGCGGCTGGCGGCTGCGGTCGCTGCGCATGCCGTCCGCATCCCGGCGACGTTGATCTATGCCCGCGCGCAGAACAATAATCACCTCCTCAGCGAGGCCGCGGGGTTATATACCGCCGCGCTGGCGCTGCCCGATCACCCGCAGGCGGAGCGCTGGCGGCGACTGGGGCTAAAGTGGCTGCGCTGGGGCTTCGCCCACCAGTTTGACGCTGAGGGGGAGTACATCCAGCACAGCACCACCTACCACCGCTTGGCGCTCCAAGTGGGCTTGTGGGTTGCTATGTTAACCACAAAGGACACAAAGCCTCCTCATGGTGACCTTCGTGCCTCTTCGTGTCCTTCGTGGTTAGCATCCCCCCTCGCCGCGGCGACGCGCTGGCTGGCAGCATTGACCGATCTCCACAGCGGCGACGCGCCCAACCTGGGGTCAAACGATGGTGCGTATATCTTCCCACTGGCCGCGAGCGGCCACCGCGATTTCCGCCCGGTCGTTCAGGCTGCCGCCCGCGTCTTCCTCGGTGAAAGCGTTTTTCCCCCCGGCCCCTGGGACGAGATGTCCCTGTGGTTCGGCCTGCCCGCGGGCAAGCAAGTCACCGCTCGCCCCAGTCTAAAATCCACAATCAACAATCCGCATTCCGCTTCCTGGGGGTTGCTGCGCGTCCCGGGCGGCAATTTGCGCCTGGCGCACGCCGATCACCTGCACCTGGATTTGTGGTGGCGCGGCCTGAACATCGCCCTCGACCCGGGGACGTACCTCTACAACGGCGCGCCACCTTGGGACAACCCCTGGCCTGCAGCAGCGTATCACAACACCGTTACTGTCAACGGTGCGGAGCCGATGACCCGCGCCGGGCGCTTTCTGTACCTCGACTGGGCGCAGGCGCGGCTGGTTGAGCGCTCGCCGCAGCATCTGGTGGCCGAGCATGACGGTTATCGCAAGTGGGGGGTGATTCACCGCCGCAGCATCACCGTGACGGCGAGGGAGTGGCGGGTTGAAGACGAACTTTACCCCATTTCGCATAGCCAGTTCAGCGCCCGCCTCCATTGGCTGTTGCCCGACTGGGAATGGGAACTAGTAAATGCAGAATGCGGAATGCAGAATGTAGAATGTAAGTTGCGAATACGCTCGCCTCACGGCTGGATTGAAGTTGCTGTCCGTGGTCCGCGGTCTTCGGTCCGCGATTTTAGTCTGGTTCGCGCAGGGGAACTTCTCGCCGGTACCGCTGTCTCCTCCCTCTCCCCTACGCGCGGCTGGTATTCTCCGACGTATGGTGTTAAAATCCCCGCGCTCTCCCTGGCCTTTGAAGCCTCACCCGGAGGACGGATTACCTTCATAACCACCTTCCGCTTCCCAAACTAGCCCAACCAACCCAACCAATGCAGCCGATACAACCAACTAACTAACCACATGCACATCCTCCTCATCCACCAGGCTTTTGCCGCGTTAGACGAACCCGGCGGCACGCGCCACCACGAGCTGGCGCGTTATCTTGTCCGGCACGGCCACTGCGTCACCATCATCGCCAGCCCGGTCAGTTACCTCACCGGCGCGCCGATAAAAGGCCGCGTCCCCTTTGTGGAGCGGCAAACGCCGGAGCCGGGGATCACCATCTTGCGCACGTACGTATATCGGGCGCATCACAAATCCTTTCTGCATCGCCTGCTGGCTTTTTTTAGTTTTATGTTTTCTTCTTTCCTGGTGGGGCTGCGGGTGCGGGATGTGGATTTAGTCTGGGGCACTTCGCCGCCGATCTTTCAGGGGGTGACGGCCTGGGCGCTGGCGCGGCTCAAGGGTGCACCGTTTCTCTTCGAGGTGCGCGATCTGTGGCCCTATTTCGCTGTGGCGGTGGGCGTGTTGACCAACGAAACCGTCATCCGCATGTCGGAATGGCTGGAGCGTTTTCTTTACCGCCGGGCGGATCATCTGGTGGTCAACAGCCCTGGATTCCTCGATCATGTGCGCCAGCGCGGGGCGCGCCAGGTGACTTTGATCCCCAACGGAGCGGACACCGCCATGTTTGACCCCACGGCAGATGGCGACGACTTTCGCCGTCAGCATGGCCTGGATGCTGGCTTTGTTGCGCTCTATGCCGGTGCGCATGGCCTCTCCAATGACCTGGATGTGCTGCTGGACGCCGCTGCGCAGCTTCAGGGAGAAACTATTCAAATTGTGCTGCTGGGCGATGGCAAGGAGAAGCCGCGCTTGCAGGCGCGCGCCCAGGCGGAAGGGCTGACCAACGTGGTGTTCATCGCATCGCTTTCTAAACAGGAGATGCCCGCCGCGCTGGCCGCAGCCGATGCCTGTATCGCCATTTTGAAACCCATTGACGCCTACAAGACCACCTACCCGAATAAAGTCTTTGACTATATGGCTGCGGGAAAGCCGGTGGTGCTGGCGATTGACGGCGTGATCCGCGAGGTGGTGGAGGCGGCGGAATGTGGAGTGTTTGCGCCGCCGGGGGAGCCGCGCCGGTTGGCGGAGGCGTTGCGTCAGTTGGCGGGGCATCCGGAGCGATGCCGTTCCATGGGTTTGGCGGGACGCCAGTATGTGGAGCAGCACTTTGACCGCGCTGCGCTGGCGGAAAAACTGGCCGGCGTGATGGAATCACTGTGATGGGGGCTGGCAGAAAGACTTCTAGGGTAAGGAAACCCCTCGCGGGGTCGTCCCTCCATATATATTAGAACGATATTAATTTCCAGTAGATCGGTCGGATTTGCTACCGTGTTGGGGGAGAGATTGGTATAATTTAAATGCCGTAAGGCGTTCTGAATGGAGGTATTTGTGGAGCCGTCAAGAAATCGGTCATCTTTTGTATATGTGTTGTTCATCCTGGGGATCGCGATCCTGCTGTTTTATAACATGCGGGCGACGACGATGAGCCAGGAAGCGTTAACGATTAACGAATTGGCCGCGCAGATCCGCGCTGGCGAAGTCGCTCGTGTGGTCAGTGACGAAAATGAAATCCGCGTGGTATATACGGATGGCTCCGAAGCGGTTGCGCATAAAGAGCCGACCTCGACGCTCGTTGAGCAGTTGATGGCCTTCGGCGTCACCGCGCCAGATCTCAATCCTGAGAATGTGAAGGTGGAAATCCAGCCGCCCAGTCAGTGGGTGGGCGTGGTCACTGTGTTGAGTTACATCGCTCCCATTGTGTTGCTGGGCGCGATGTTCTGGTTCATCTTCCGGCAGGCGCAGGGCGGCAACAACGCCGCCATGGCGTTTGGTAAATCGCGGGCGCGCATGTTCGCTGGCGACCAGCCCACGGTGACATTTGATGATGTCGCTGGTGTAGAGGAGGCCAAGCAGGAACTTGAAGAAGTGGTTGAGTTCCTGCGCGAACCGGAGAAGTTTATCGCGCTGGGCGCGCGCATCCCGAGGGGGGTGTTGCTCGTCGGCCCCCCTGGGACGGGGAAGACCCTGCTCGCAAAGGCGGTCTCCGGCGAGGCGGGCGTGCCGTTCTTCTCGATCTCCGGTTCGGAGTTTGTGGAGATGTTTGTCGGCGTTGGCGCCAGCCGGGTGCGCGACCTCTTCGATCAGGCCAAGCGCCATTCCCCCTGCATCGTCTTTGTGGATGAGATTGACGCCGTAGGCCGTCAGCGTGGCGCCGGGCTGGGTGGGAGCCATGATGAGCGCGAGCAAACCCTCAACCAGATGCTGGTGGAGATGGATGGTTTTGACACCGACACCAACGTGATTATCGTCGCCGCCACCAACCGCCCCGACGTGCTCGATCCCGCTTTGTTACGCCCCGGCCGTTTTGACCGCCAGGTGGTGCTCGATCGCCCCGATTTGCGCGGGCGCGAGGAAATCCTCAAAATCCATGTGCGCGGCAAACCGCTGGCTGATGATGTTGACCTCAAGGTGCTGGCGCGCGCCACGCCCGGATTTGTGGGCGCGGATATTGAGAACTTTGTCAACGAGGCCGCTATCCTGGCGGCGCGGCGCAACAAGACCGTGATCGGCCATGTGGAGTTTGAAGATGCCATTGAGCGCGTCATCGCCGGGCCGGAGCGCAAGAGCCGCCTGATCAGCGATGATGAAAAACGCATCATTGCCTATCACGAAGCAGGGCATGCGGTTGTGACCAACGCTATGCCGGAGGGTGACCCGGTGCATAAGGTTTCGATCACAGCGCGCGGACAGGCTGGTGGGTATACATTGATTTATCCCGAGGAAGACCGCACCCTGATGGCGCGTAAGAAACTGATCGCCTCGATGGTCGGTCTGCTCGGTGGGCGGGCCGCGGAGGAGCTGGTGTTCAATGACATCACCTCGGGCGCGTCCAACGACCTTGAACGGGTGACGCGCATGGCCCGCACGATGGTCACCCGTATGGGGATGAGCGAAGAACTTGGCCCGATGGTGTATGGGCAGAAGGAAGAACTGATCTTCCTCGGCAGGGAAATCTCTGAACAGCGCGATTATTCGGAGGCCGTGGCCGAGAAGATTGACCAGGAAGTGCGACGCTTGGTGAATGATGCGTATGCCCGCGCCAAGGCGATCCTGATCGAATACCGCGATAAGCTGGATGCCGTGGCCGAGAAGCTGATCGAAGTGGAAACCCTGACGCGCGATGAGTTCGAGGCCATTTTCCCGCCGCCCGTGGAGAAAAACAGCGGCACGCCGGTCCCGCAGACGGCGTGAGAGATTCGCTTGAATCCAATGACGGAAATGCTACGAGGCTACGCCGCCGCCCACCAGGCGGCGGCGTTTTATCTTCTATCCGATGGCGGTTGCCTGCGTCTTGAGGGCAGCACGCGTCTGGAGTTTTTACAACGCCAGACGAGCAACGATCTGCGCTCACTGACCCAAGGCGGCGTGCTCGCCACCGTGCTGACCTCGCCGACGGCGCGCATTCAGGACGTATTTTGGGTGCTGCACCACGGCGACCATTTGACGCTGGTGACCCTGCCAGAGCGCGGCGCGGCGAGCGCGGCTTTCCTGCGAGGCCGTATCTTTTTCAACGATGATGTGACGGTGACGGAGTGCAGTTCTGAAGTCGTTCAGCTTGACCTCTTTGGCCCGCGGCTGGAAGAAGCCTGCGCGCGCCTGGGGTGGTCGCTGCCGCCGGAGGGGCAATTCTTCCGTCAGCCGGTAGGGGACGTTGTAGTGGCGTTGTACGATGCGCGCGGCGTGGGCAGCCTGGGCTGGCGGCTCTTACTCCCGCGGGAGTCTGTTGAAGCGGTGTGCTCTCGACTGGAGGAAGCCGGGCTGACTGGTGTGGACGAGACGGTGTATGAGATTTGCCGCGTGGAAGCGGGCATCCCTGGCGGGCGTGGAGAACTCACCGAAGTTTACAATCCGTTGGAGGTTGGCCTGATGGAGCAGACCGTCTCACTATCCAAAGGGTGTTACACCGGCCAGGAGGTTCTCGCCCGGCAGGTGAATTACGATAAAATTACCCGTCACCTGGTTGGCCTGTGGCTTTCCGGCGAAGTGACGGCAGGCACGCCTGTAACGGTGGAAGGTAAAACCGTTGGGGAGGTGACTTCGGTTGTTTCTTCCCCGCGCCTGGGCTGGATCGCGCTGGGAGTGTTGAAACGACCTCATCATACGGCTGGCACTGCGATGCAGGTTGGCGGTACGCAGGCAATCGTCGCTGCCTTACCCTTTGATGCGAATCAGAAACCCCGCTGAAGGAAATCAGCGGGGCTTCGTTTTTGAGGAGAGCGTTTCGGTAGACCGGTTTTCGCTGCTATTTGCTCTGGCTGAGTGTGCGAGCAAAAATGTCCTCTAACTCTGCATTGATGGAAGCGTTCTTTGCCCTCTGCTTCCGGGATTTGCTTTCACCGTTCTTCGAGCGCTCCATGGCCTCACGCAAGGCGGCTTCCATCGCTGTGGGGATCGGTTCCTGCGGTTCGTCATCCGCAATGTGTTCAGCCTTGGCGGCTTTTTGTGGCGGTTCGGTCAACGCCTTCATGCTCAGTTTGATTTGCTTGCGGCGGCGGTTGACGCTCAACACTTTGACCTCCACCTCATCACCCACGTGAACCACGTCTGAGGGGGAGTCGATGTAGCCGTGAGTCAGTTCACTGATGTGCACCAGCCCCGGGCGCTCCGCGCCGATCTCGACGAAGGCGCCGTATTTTTCCAGCCGGGTCACCTGACCGTTGACCACCATGCCGGGGGTGATCTCACGCCATTCGAGCTTCAGCGGCTCGATCATCGTCAGTTCAACGCGCTTGCGATCGGGAAATACCTGGCGTACCCAAACATCCACCGTCTGCCCAACTTCAATCACATCCTCGATCCGGTTGATAGGCTCCTTGCGAATGCGCGAAATGTGCACCACGCCGGGTACTTCCAGTCCGATATCCACAACGATACCAGCCAGAAGGATCTTTACCACTTTGCCGGTTAGTTTTTCTTTGGGTTTCAGATCCTGTATGCTCGTAGGTTTTGTGTCCATAATCCAACTCTCCTTACATTTAACTTCTGAACTAAGCCGACCGGTGATTATACCGTCACCGCTCAGTTATGTCAAAGATGGTTTGGCTGCCAGCTTCTGCAGTACGGAGAGCAAGTTTTGGACGGATTGTGGATTGTCTGCCCCTTCGTTCATCCACAGAGCGGTTTTGCCGACCCGCACGCCGGGGATATTCATCCCGGGAGGGGGCTCCTGGCCTTCGGGATAGCGCAGCACGATCTGATTGTGCTCCAGCCCGATGCTTTCCAGCCCCGCGGCGATCGCCAGGATTTTGACCCGCGCTTGCAAGAGCAGGTTTTCCACCGGCGGAGGGAGCGGTCCAAAGCGATCGGCAAACTCGGCGCGCAGATGTTCGATCGCCTCCAGGGTTTGCGTCTCGGCGATGCGGCGGTAGAGCTTCAGGCGCATGTCCAGGTCGGGGATGTAGCTTTCGGGGATGGTGGTATCCAGCGGGAGATCCACGTTGACGGTAGGGGGCAACGCCTGGGCGATCAGCTTGTCGTCCTTCAGGGGCAGGCCGCGCTGCTCTCGCAGCCGTTTGATGGCCTCCCCCAGCAGGCGCGTATACAGATGAAAACCCACCGCGGCGATGTGACCATGCTGCCGCGTGCCGAGGATGTCGCCCGCGCCGCGCATTTCCATATCCCGCATGGCGATGGAGAGCCCCGCGCCAAGCTGCACGTTTTCGGCGATGGTCTCCAGGCGTTGCGCGCCCTCGGGCGAGGGAGACTTGCGTTTGTGTTTGAAGAAATAGGCGTAGGCACGTTGCGCCCCGCGCCCGACGCGCCCGCGCAGCTGATAGAGCTGTGCCAGGCCGAAGGTGTCGGCGCGGTCAATGATCA
Organism: uncultured Anaerolineales bacterium; assembly: GCA_964653835.1. GTDB lineage: Bacteria > Chloroflexota > Anaerolineae > Anaerolineales > UBA11858 > J130. Next base: position 21,979 of record CAZZFZ010000007.1, on the reverse strand, counting down.
GCGTGTTGGCGTTGGGAATATCCAGCCCGGATTCGATGATCGAGGTGGTCAGCAGCACGTCAATTTCGCCGGCGGTGAACTGGCGCATGCGCTCGGCCAGTTGTGCCTCGGGCATTTGACCGTGCGCCACGGCGATGCGCGCCTCGGGCACCAGGCGGCTCAGTTGCCCGTGAACTGCCTCAATCGTCTGCACGCGGTTGTGGACGAAGAACACCTGCCCGCCGCGCTCCAGTTCGCGCAGAATGGCGCGGCGGACAAGTTGCGGGGAGTACGGCCCGACATGAGTGATCACCGGCAGGCGTTCATCGGGCGGAGTATCCAGCGTGGAGATATCGCGCAATCCCGTCAGGGCCAGGTAGAGCGTGCGCGGGATGGGCGTGGCCGTCAGGGTGAGTACGTCCACCTCGGTGCGCAATTGCTTCAGGCGTTCCTTGTGGGTGACGCCGAAGCGCTGCTCCTCATCAATAATCAGCAGGCCCAGGTCTCTAAACTGCACATCGCCGGAGATCAGGCGGTGGGTGCCGATGACGATGTCAATTGCTCCTTGCGCCAACCGGAAGAGGATGTTCTGCTGCTCGGCTGGGGTGCGGAAGCGAGAGAGCATTTCCACCTCCACGGGGAAGGCGGCCAGTCGCTGGCGGAAGGTGTGGTAGTGCTGCTGGGCCAGGATGGTGGTGGGAACCAGCATGGCGACCTGTTTGCCGTCCATCACTGCTTTGAATGCAGCGCGCAGGGCGATCTCGGTTTTTCCAAAACCCACGTCGCCGCACACCAGGCGATCCATCGGCCGCGGAGATTCCATATCCGCCTTGACCTCGCGCAGCGCGCGCAGCTGGTCTTCGGTTTCGGTGTACGGGAAGCTGGTCTCCAGCTCTCGCTGCCAGGCGGTATCGGGGCTGAAGGCGTGCCCCTGGACGATGTGTCGTTTGGCGTATAGTTCCAGCAGGTCTTCGGCCATCTCTTGCACGGCCTGTTTGACACGCTGCTTGATCAGCGGCCATTGCGAGCCGCCCAGGCGGGTGGGGGTGGGAGGGCGACCGTCGGGGCCGATGTAGCGCGTCAACCGGTCGGCCTGCTGCACGGGGACGAAGAGCCGGTCCCCCGCGGCGTATTCCACGCACAGGTACTCGCGCTCCACCCCCTCGATGGAGCGCTTCACCAGACCGACAAAGCGTCCCACGCCGTGATCCACGTGTACAACCCAGTCGCCGGGTTTGAAGTCGGCGTAGGCAGCCTCGGGCGCTTCGGTGGCTGGGCGATGGCGGCGGCGCGGGCGCGGCGGCTGCCAGCCGAAGATCTCTCCATCGGTGAGCAAGCGGGTGATGCCTCCGGAATCGTCTTGCAGCATCCAGCCCTCGGACAGCGAGCCGGGGTAGAAGGTCGGCTCCTGTGAGGAAGAGACCAGCGCGTGATAGTCGGCGTGCCACAGCTCGCCCAGGCGCTGCGCCTGCCGCGAAACCACGACGGCCATCTGCCCTTTGTGCGCCCCGCGGACGAGTTGATCCATAAAGGATTTCAGCCGCCCGCCGAAACGGGGGTTGGGGGTGAAGCGTTCCGCCAGCGGCGCAGGCTCCCCTGCGGCGGCGGAAACCGGTCCCAGGTAGATCGTCCGCCCCGGGGGGAGAGAGTCTTCAATCTGGTCGCCGGTCAGGTAGGGGATGGGGAAATCCTCGGGCAGCAGTCCCTCGGCTGTGTAGTCCCGGCGCAGCGACAGGGCCTGTTCTTCCAGCGCGGCGATGGTCTCGAACAGCGTCTCGCGGTCGTCAATCAACACCAGCGCGCCGCGCGGCAGGTAATCAAATATCCGTCCGGCGTGTGGGTAGAGCTGGGGGATGTGAAACTCGCTCAGGGGGTGTTCGGGATCAAGGTCTTCGGGCGCGATGAATTCGCGCGCCGGGGTGAGCAGCAGGCTTTCGAGAGGCCGGGTGGTGCGCTGGGTGGCCGGGTCGAAGGCGCGCAAAGTGTCGAGTTCGTCGCCGAAGAACTCCAGGCGCGCCGGCGCGGGTTCAGCGGGTGGCCAGATGTCGAGGATGCCGCCGCGGCGGGCGAACTCGCCTGGAGCGGTCACGCTGTTGACTGGCTGATAGCCGAGCTGAACCCATTGACGGGCCAGCGCGGTGGGGGAGACTTCCGCGCCGGGTCTCAGGCGGCGGCAGGCTTTGATGAACTCGCGGCGCGGCAGGGTGCGCGTCATCACCGCCCGCGCCGAGGCGACGATCAGCGGCGCGGAGGGAGCGGCCTGCCCGCCGGGGATTTGCGCCGCCGCCAGCGCGGTCAGGGCGACCAGGCGCTCGCGGCGGGTGTTCTCGCCCCAGGGGGCGTTTTCGTAGAACAGCGGTGTGGGTTCGGGGAAGAGCAGTCGGTGGGTTTCCGGCAGCCAGAAGGATAGCTCGTCCAGCTGGCCGAGGGCCTGATCGGCGCGCGCCGTGAGATACAGGATGGGCCGGTTGAGGGCGGTGTGCAGCGCGCTGAGCACTGGCAGGCGCGCGGCGCGCGGCAGCGCCAGGTTGGGGAGGGCTTCGCCCGCCTGGACGCTGGCGAGTACGTCCTGGAACGGTGTGATCGCGCCGATCTGTCGCAGTAGATCGCGGAGAGGGGAAGGGGCGTTCATCGCGGGAGGATCTGCCGTTGCTGGCGTTTCATGCCGCCTTGTGATTGTAGCGGGTCATGGCGGCCTCAATGCCCGAATCCACAAAAGCCAGCACGGCGTCGGCGGCACGGCCAAGCAGCACGGCGAGTTCCTCTGCCTGCCCTTTGGGGAAATCCTGCAAGACGTAATCTGCGGTCTCCATGCGACCTGGCGGGCGTCCAATGCCCAGGCGCAGGCGGGGGAACTCCTGTGTCCCCAGGTGTTGGATGATGGATTTCATCCCCTTTTGCCCGGCGGAACCGCCGCCGGGGCGCAGGCGAAAACTGCCAAAGGACAGGTCAACGTCATCGTACACCACCAGCAGGTGATCGAGGGGGATTTTGTAGAAGCGCACCAGCGCGCCCACCGACTGGCCGGAGTTGTTCATATAGGTTTGCGGCTTGGCGAGAATGATTTTCTTACCCTCGTGGCGCACATCGGTGACCAGCGCTTTGTGTTGCAAGCGCGAGAACTCGCCGCCCAGGCGGGCAGCCAGCTCGTCGACGAGCATGAATCCAATGTTGTGTCGGTTGTTCTTGTACTTGCGCCCGGGGTTGCCCAGGCCGACGATCAGGTAGGTTTCCGTGGCGGAAGCCGACCGGGGGCGGGCGCGCAAGCGGTTGAGCAGGTTCATGATGTCTTTCAGCGCATGGTTTTGCGCAGAGATGCGTAAGCGCCAATCGTCAATAAAATGATGGCGGAAGCAAGCGCTCCCCGCAGCAGGCTGCCGCGGAACTCCTCGGGCGTGATCTCCATCGGGTTGGGCGGCAGCGGCGTGGGGGTGGGGATGGGCGTCACTGTGGGCGGTATCGGCGTGGGCGTGGCTGAGATCAGCACCGTGGGCGTGAGCGTGGGGGTGCTGGTTTCGATGGGTGTGTAGTTGCGCACGCGCAAATCGGGGACGAGGATCTTCTCTTGTGTCCCATCCTTGAAGTGGATGGTCAGGCGCAGGTTGTACTTGCCATCGGTGATGGTGGTGGTATCCCACTCCGTCAGGATGCCTTCGTCAACCGGTTGTTCATCCTTGTCGAGGAGGAACCAGGTGTTGGTCTCATCGCCGACGTAGCCAAAAGCAAGCTCCCAGGATTGCAGCCCCTCGGCGCTGATTGAGCCGATGATCGGCGCGCGCCCCTGCAAAGCTTCACCAGCCGCGGGGGAGAGGATGACCCCCGCGGGAGACGGTTCGTCCTCCTGTGCCCGCGCTGGCACAGCAAGCAGCAGAAAAACAGCCAGGGCAATCAGAATGCGATGGCGCATGGTTTTAGCTCCGCGGGTGAATCCGCAATCCCTCAGTTTAACATGAAGGTGAGGGAGCGGTCAATGTGGCTGCGAGCGCAACTCCCACAGCCGCCCCAGGGTTGCATCCAGCCGTTCTGCGAGGGCTTCGCCGCCGCGGGTGGTGACGTCATCTTCATTTTCAAAGACGGCATAGGGCACGCGCACCCCCTGGATGGTGAGGTAAGCGGGGTCGGCGGCGCTGAGTTCATCCCAGTCTACATAACGGTAGAGGCGCTCCATCTTCTCGTCGGGCAGCCCATGTTCCAGGATGCTGTCGGGGCGCTCCGGGTTGAAGCGGGCGCGGTTCTTGCGCAGGCTCTCTTCCCAGGAGACGTTGATGTAAAGCACGCTCATGCGTTCCACGATCTCGCGGCTGAGATGCTCGAACGCCTGCCGAAAGCCGCCGTGCTCCTTCCCGCGGGCGAACTCGATGAGGATGGTCTTATGTTCATGCAGTTGAGGATCATCGCGCAGCTTTTTGTGGTATTCGCTGGCGATACGGCGGATGAGCACATTCCACAGGTGGTTGCCGAGGAAGTAGTATTGTTTATCGCTGTGCAGGCGCGGGTAGCCCATCTCGCTGAGGATGTCGTCCTCCTCGAACCAGGTCCACAACATGGGGAAATCATCAATCTCCTCAAACTCGCCGATGTGATAGCGGCGCATGCGCTCTTCTAGCGGCGTCTGTTTGAGGTGGCGGATGATCTCACTTTTGCCCGCGGCAGGGCGGGCGATTAACAGCAAAACGTCGAATGTGTTCTTTGGCATGGTAGTTCTCGAAGGTTTGGGAAGCTGTCAGATAGACCTGGATTTTATCACATCGCCGTTGCCCTGGTCTGCTGATATAATCTGCGGATAAGATTTCAGATGAGGATACCTGACACGCGCGCTGGCTGCGTGTGCCTGGGAGGGAATGATGCGAGTGACCGTTTTTGGTGGATCACGGCCCAAAGTGGGGGAGGCGGCCTATGAGCAGGCGCTGCAATTGGGGCGTTTGCTCGGTGAACGCGGCTTCACCGTGTTGACCGGCGGCTATATCGGCACGATGGAGGCCGTCTCGCGCGGGGCAGCGGAAGCCGGCGCGCACGTGATCGGCGTGACGTGTGATGAGATTGAGGCCTGGCGGCCGGTGAAACCGAACCCCTGGGTGCTTGAGGAGATGCGCTTCCCCACGCTGCGGGAGCGCATGTACGCGCTGATGGAGCACTGTGACGCGGCGCTGGCGCTCCCCGGAGGCATTGGCACCCTGGCGGAGATCGTCGCCATGTGGTCCCAAATGCAGACGCGGGCGATGCCGGCGCGCCCGTTGCTGTTGATCGGGGACGGCTGGCGGGCGACTTTTGAGACGCTTTACGCTGAGCTGGGCGATTATATTGACGTGCAGAGCCGCGCTTTGCTGACCTTTGTTGCAGATGTCCCCGCGGCGGTGCAGGCGCTGCTCGACTTGCAGGCGAAGGAGTAACGGCATGACGGCCATTCAACGGGCGCGCCTGAACAGACAACTCCTCGATTTGTGCGAACGGTTTGACGAGCCGGAAGAGTTTCTGCGCGCCCTTGATGACATCCTGGATTTCTACGCCGAGCACACCCTGCGGCTTCGCAGCGCGGTAGAGGCAGCACCATTGCTGCGTAATTACCACGTCCCGCCACAACTGTTGCGCGAGATTGAAAAAGCGCTCGCTCCCCACGTGGATGCAGGTCATCCGCAGGCCTTTGCCCTGGCCGACGCGTTGTGGGCGTCGCCTTGCCTGGAGACGCGTTTGCTGGCGATCTGGATCCTTGGGCGTTTGCCGGTTAAGCCTTCGGAGCCGGTGCTGACCCGCGTCCGCGAGTGGAGCGCGGGCTGCCGCGAAGACCGTATCATTGACGCGCTGGTGCGGCAGGGTTTACGCCGCCTGCGGTTGGATGCGGAGGAGGAGTTCATCGCTTTGCTGGAAGGCTGGCTGCAGGAGGGCGAACCGCAGGCTGTCCATTTGGGACTGCGCGCCTTGCTCGCCTGGCTGGAGGAAAGCGGTTATGAGAATTCCCCCACGATCTTCCGCTGGCTGACCCCGCTCACGCGCGCCGTCACTCTGGCGACGAAGGAAGACCTGCGGCAGGTATTAAGCCTGCTGATCCGGCAAACGCCCCAGGAGAGCGCCTTTTTTCTCCAGCAGATCCTAGCCTTGCCGCCGAGCCGCGAGCTGCTGGCGTTGGGGCGCCAGCTTTTGGCCGAGTTCCCTCCCGAACAACGCGAGGCGTTGCGTCCCTTGTTGCGTCAGCGGCCGAAAGAAGCCGCCTGAAATTAGGGATAAAAAATCCCCGCGCCGGGTGGGGATTTTGGTTATAAGCCGGAAGCTTCAGGCGACGTCAACCTGCCGCAGCACCATGACCACCTTGCCACGGATCTCCACCGTCGTGGGGTCATCAATATAGATTGGTTTCATCGTCGGGTTGGCGGGTTGCAGACGCACACGATTGCCCTCGTTGAAGAAATACTTGAGCGTGGTTTCGTCTTTGTCATTCAGCCAGATGGCGACCATCTCTCCATTGCGGGCTTCGTGCGCTTTCTTCATGATGACGATGTCGCCGTCGTTGACCATGGCGTCAATCATCGAGTCCCCGCGTACCTCTAGGGCGTAGAGATCATTGGTGTTGGTCTCGGAGCTGGGGAGCATGCTTTTGGCAATGTTGATGGCGGTTGATTCGGGGTCGTAGAGGCTAAAATCGGAAGTGGGGAAGGGGATCGGTTCACTGGCGACGATGCGCCCCAGCAGGGGGATGGTGAGCAATTCGTCCAGGCCTGCTTTGGCCGCCTCGGCCCCGGCGAGCAGTTGTTCGCCAAACTGCTTTGCCAACCGCAGTCCGCGCGAGACGCCGCGGTCGCGCTCGATGTAACCTTTCTCCTCCAGACGTTCCAGGTAGTAATTGGCTACCGAGGTGGAAGAGAGGTTGGCGCGCTCGCAAATTTCGCGGATGGTGGGGGGGTAGCCATATTTTTCGGTGTAGCTCTTGAGCACTTGCAACACGCGAAGATGTTTCTCGGTTAACCCCTCTTGCTTCTTTCGTGCCATCATAACGCACACTCCCAACGGTGGTCACACAAACAGGTAGAATATTTGTGCTACAATATTACCTGAACATCCGTTCTGAGTCAAGGGCGTTTTTTTACGTTGCGGCGCTACTCAGGATGCGTTTCAGTGAAAAGATCAGCGTCCTGAGTAGCACGGAGCACCGGTGGTGATCGCATCCATGGCATTATTATTCCTGACCCGAATTCAGGTGAAAATGCCTTTTTCTCCCCCCTCAGGGATTCTCATCGCCGGTTTTGGCTGTGTCTTCCAGGCGTAGCTGGAGCCGGTTTTCGAGTTCCCCCCAACCGGTGGGGCGAATCTCCAGCGGCAGGCCGAGATAAGCAGCGATCTCTTGGGCTTTTTGGCGGTAGCGGGGTGAGTCGTTTTGCGTCAGGTAGACCGCGCGCTTATAGTTGCGGAAGTATTCGCTTTTCAGCTCCGGGTAGCGATCCAGCCCCATGCTTTTGAGGATCAATCCTTGAAAGGTGCGCACCATGAAGTCGGTGAGGAAAAATGTCCCTGGCTCCTCTTCCATTAGGGCGGCGAAATCGTCTCCGGCGTACATCTCGTAGCAGTGCGGCCCCTCGATGCGCTCAATCTCCGGGTAGCGCGCTAGCAGCTCGTCCAGCGCGCCGCGCGAGCCGCAATCGCCAAAGACGACCACAAGGCGCTCGTATTTTTCCCGCAGGGCGCGGATGCGCTCCTCCACGTGCGGGGCGATGCGCTCCGGGAAAACGTGGTCAATCGCCGGGATGCCGATCACCTCGGCATCCCAGCCGTGATGCTGAATCAGTTGGGAGACTTCCCGCCCCAGCGCACCGCAGACGATCAGCCCGATGGTCATCTGATTGAAGGAATCACCCCCTGCGGCGGCTGCGGCGACGGTCCCGCCGCGCCCCTCCCCCGGCGGGTGCGTTGAGGGCGATCCAGGCAGCGCAGTTTTCGTCGTTGCCCATCAGCGTGTCGGCGGCCTGGATTGCCAGGCGCAGCTCTTTTTCCAGGGGGTTGGTGATGGCGGCGGTCATCCCCGCGGCGATCAGCATGGGCACAAAGGCGGCGTTGATCACTGTGCGGTTGGGCAGGCCGAAGGAGACGTTGCTCGCGCCGCAGACGGTGTTGCATCCCAGTTCCTCACGCACGCGGCGGATGATGTGGAACACCTGACGCCCGGCGTAGCGCACTGCGCCGATGGGCATCACCAGCGGGTCAATGATAACATCCTCTTTGGGGATACCGTAATCCAGGGCGCGCTCGACGATCTTTTTGGCGACGGCGAAGCGTGCATCCGGGTCTTCGGAGATGCCGGTTTCATCGTTGGAGATGGCGATCACCGCGGCGTTGTATTTCTTCACCAGCGGTAGCACGGCCTCCAGGCGCTCATCTTCGCCCGTCACCGAGTTGACCAGCGCTTTGCCTTCGTAGGCCTCCAACCCGCTTTCCAGCGCGGCGACGATCGAGGAGTCAATCGAGATGGGGACGTCGGTGAGGTCCTGCACAATGCGGATGGCCTCGGCGAGGATGGCCGGTTCATCGGCCAGCGGGATTCCGGCGTTGACATCCAGCATGTGCGCCCCGGCGGCCACCTGCGCCAGGGCATCCTGTTTGACGCGTTCAAAATTCCCGGCGGCCATCTCGGCGGCCAGTTTTTTGCGCCCCGTCGGGTTGATGCGCTCGCCGATGATGACGAAGGGATGATCGGGGCCGATGATTACCGTTTTTGTACGAGATTCGAGAACTGTTTCCATTTTCAACTACTTTTCTCGAGGGGGTATCCCCTCAGGTTGTGGTTTGAAGTTGGAGCGCCTGCGCCATCGCCCGGATGTGCTCAGGGGTGCTGCCGCAGCAGGCGCCGATCAGGCGTGCCCCCAACGCCTGGACATCGCGCGCGTATTGCGCCATGACTTCCGGCGTGCCGGTGTAGATGACGTTACCGCCGCGTTCAACCTGGGGGATGCCGGCGTTGGCTTTGGCGACCAACAGCAGGTCGGGACGGGCGGCGCGCATGGCTTCGATGGCTTTTTCCAGCTCGTCGGAGCCGGTGCCGCAATTTGCCCCCAGCGCGATCACGTCGAGCTGGCTGAGGGTTTCCACCGCTTTCTGCGGGCTGACGCCCATCATAGTGTGACCGTGGGTATCGAAGGACATGGTGGCGATGATGGGCAAAGCGCTGACCGAGCGCGCCCCTTCCACAGCGGCGCGCACTTCGTCCAGGTCGCTCATGGTTTCGACCCAGAACACGTCCACGCCGCCATCGGCTAGTCCGCGGGCCTGTTCGGCGAAGGCGGCTTTGGCCTCCTCGAAGGTCAGCAAACCCATTGGTTCAAAGAGCTGCCCGGTAGGCCCCATCGAACCGGCGACGACTACGGTGTGCGGCGCGGCGTCGGCCACGGCGCGGGCGTTCTCCGCAGCGGCTTTGTTCAGCTCGTACACTCGGTCTTGCAGGTTGTGCATCTCCAGGCGGAAGCGCGTCCCGCCGAAGGAGTTGGTCAAAATCACGCGCGAACCGGCGTCTACGTAGCTTTGGTGAATGGCGCGGATGCGCTCCGGGTGGAGCACGTTCCACTCTTCGGGGGGATCGCCCTGTTCCAACCCGGCGGCCATCAGCATCGTTCCCATGGCACCATCCAGCAGGATGGGTTCGCCGCTTTCGAGTAGTTTTTCCAGTGGGTTCATGGTTACTTCGCTTTCCTGATCTGCATAAACTTCTTCGCCGTCTCCACCGCAATGGCGGCGTCGCGGCAGTAGGCGTCGGCCTCGATATCCTCAGCGAAAGCCTCGTTGAGCGGCGCGCCACCCACCAGCACGGTGACCTGATCGCGCATCCCGGCCTCTTTGAGCGCTTCGATCACCACGCGCATGTAGGTCATGGTGGTGGTCAGCAGGGCGCTCATGCCCAGGATGTGGGCGTTGTTCTCCTTGATCGCCGCCAGAAAGTCCTCGGCAGAGGTGTTTGTGCCCAGGTCAACTACTTCAAAACCGGCGCCCTCCAGCATCATGCCGACCAGGTTTTTGCCGATGTCGTGGATGTCGCCTTTGACCGTGCCTAGCACCACCGTGCCGGTTTTCTCGACGCCGGTTTCGGCCAGCAGCGGGCGTAGCACCTCCATGCCCGCCTTCATCGCTTTGGCGGCCATCAGCACCTCGGGGACGAAGAGAATCCCATCGCGGAAATCATCGCCGACCACATCCATGCCGGCGATCAGCCCGTCAGAAAGGATATCGAAGGGAGCCAGCCCGCGTTTGAGCAGCTCCTCGACCTCGGCGACGATCTCGTCGGACAGGCCGTTGTACAGGTCTTCTTGCATCAACTCGAGGATTTCCTCGGTGGACAGCTCTTGGATGTTAATTTCATCGTTCATTCAGGTGTACCTCGCTGGATGTAAAATTTGGCTGACTTTCCTGCGTCTGGCAGCCGTCAGCGGGTGGCTGCTCGTCTTCTACGGCGGGTGTTGCGCCGCACAGGCGACGGACTTTCTTTGGGCAGCACTCCCTCGAGGTGAGGGAAGGGATCGCTTTTGTGGGGGATGTGCATGGCGAGCACAAATTGTTCCTGGAAATCTGGGTCAACCGCGGTTTCGATGTAGCGCGCCCGCCGGGCGATCGTTGTGGCTTCGGCGCGGCGTTCCCGGTTCAGCAGGGCGATGCGCGCCCCGTCACCGGCGGCGTTGCCCACGGCGTAGACCTGCTCCAGGTCGCAATCCGGGATCAATCCTAACACCAGGGCGTGTTTGGGGTCAATATAGCTGCCAAACGCGCCCGCCAGGATCACCCGGTCGAGGCGTTCCACCCCGGCGCGCATCATCAGCAGTTTTGCCCCGGCATATAGCGCCGCTTTGGCGAGCTGGATGTTGCGGATATCCTCCTGGGTGACGAGCAGCGGCTTACCGCTGGCGGATTGTTCCGCGGTCGCCAGGATGAAGGCCGCCTTGCGCCGCTCCGCATCCCATTGCAGGGCGGGGGATTCCGCCGCGGGGTTGAACCGGCCATCGGGGAGCAGCAGGCCGGCCAGCAGAAGTTCGGCCACCACCTCGATGATCCCCGATCCGCAAATGCCCGCGGCCAGGTGTTTGGGTTGGGCTTCCGGCGGGGCTTCCAGCCCCAGTTGCCATTCATCCGACCAGCGCTCCTCGCCGATCACGCGAAATCGGGGTTGTTTGGTGTTTGGGTCAATGCGCACGCGCTCAATCGCGCCGGGCGCGGCGCGCATCCCCGCGGAGATCTGCCCGCCCTCAAAGGCGGGGCCGGTGGGGCTGGAGGCGCTGTAGAGCCAGCCGTCTCCACTGAGCACGATCTCGGCGTTGGTGCCCACGTCCACGGTGAGGATGATCTCCTCTCGAAGGTAGGGTTGCTCGGCCAGCAGCACGGCGACGTTATCGGCCCCGACGTGCCCGGCCTCTGCGGGGAGGATGTGGGCGTTGGCCGCCGGGTTAAGGCGCAGCCCCAGGTCGCGAGCCTGGAAGTCCATGGCGTCGCGGTTTGCCAGTGCGAAGGGCGCGCCGCCCAGCTCCTCGGGGCTGATTCCCAGCAGGATGTGCGTCATGGTGGTGTTGCCCACCAGCACGATTTCGTAAACTTGCCGTCGCCGGATCCCGGCAATGCGGACGGTTTCGCCGATCAGGTCGTTGAGCGCGCCGATGACGGCTTTGTGCAGAATCTCCAGCCCGTCGCGGCGGCTGGTTGTGAAGGAGATGCGGCTCATCAGGTCCTCGCCGTAGGAGACCTGCGGGTTCATCGCCGAGGCGCTGGATAGCAGCTCGCCGGTGCGCAGATCGCACAAATAGGCGGCGATAGTGGTGCTGCCCACGTCCACGGCCAGGCCGTAGACCCCCTCGCAGTACCCTGGCTGCACGTCAAGGATGCGGCGTTCGTCCCACAGCGTGACGGTGACGGCGCGTTTGCCCTTCCGCAGCGCGGGTTGCAGGGCGCGCAGAGCGTGCAGGTCAATGGTCAGGTCTTCCAGCTGCCATTGTTCGGCCAGCGCGTCTTGCAGGCGGCCCCAATCGCCGCGGTGTTCGCCCAGCTGGGCTTCGTCCACTTCCACGTAGACCTGCCGCACGGTGGGGTCAATTTCGATGGCGCGCTCGGTCGCCGACTTGCGGATGATCTGCTTGTGGGCGCGGCTTTCCTCCGGCACGGTGATGAGCACATCGCCCTCCACGCGGGCGTTGCAAGAGAGGCGCATTTCCGGCGTTCCCAGTTTTTCAAGCAGGGCGATTTCTTTGTCGTCCCGCGGGGAAAGGTTGGCCTCGGCGGAGGTGATGCCGAGCTTATCGAAATGCCCATTCTCCACGCGCACGCGGCATTTCTGGCAGGTTTGGCGGCCACCGCAGATAGATTCGATTTCCACGCCGAGCTGGCGGGCGGCCTCCAGCACGGTGATGCCATGTGGCACGCGCCCGCGCCGCCCGGAGGGCATCAGAATCAGCGTGTGCAGAGGTTTTTGTTCTTCCGTCATAAAATTAGCAACAATCTGCCCGGGCAATTCAGCCATCCCGGGCGTGGCTACTGGCGACACTTCAAAAAGCCGCCGCCTGTAAATTCGGATAGATTGAGGGGATATTGTACTACAAAGGGGGTGATTCTCTCAGCCGGAGAGGGGCTGGTATAATCGAGGCATGGCACGCAGAAAATCTCCTAAAGATCTGTCTGTTGAAGAGCTTCGCCGCTTGTTGGTGGAGAAGCAACGCATTGCCCGACAGGAGCGACTGGAGCGCTTCCGCAAGACAGGTCGGGTGGTGACGCTGGAATCGGATCTGGAGGCTCCCCGACTGGACAGTTTACGGTCGGAATCGTTGATAGATGAGGAGGGTGAAAGTCCCGCACCGCGCCGCCGAGCGCTGGATTATTTCCTGTTAACCGTGGAAGTCCTGGCCGTTTTGGGATTGGTGTTTTTGCTTTTCAATGGCCTGGAGGTGATCCGCGAATTGAACCGCGAGGTGGCGCTTTCCCTTGAACAGCCTACGCTGACCCCAACACCGCCGATTCGCGCCGTGGTGCTCCCCTCGGGGCACACCCCCCCGATTAATGGGGTCGTCCGCCCCAATGACGCAGAGATCCCAGAGCACTTGCGACCGCTGGTGCAATCACTGGCCAATATACCTATCCCCACCCCCGGGCCGGAGCAGGCGCGCCGGATTCAGATCCCGGCCATCGGGGTGGATGCTTCCATCGTTCAGGGGGATGGATGGGAACAGCTAAAGAAGGGGGTTGGGCAGCATATTGGCTCGGCCAACCCTGGCGAGAACGGCAACATGGTGCTCTCGGCGCACAATGACGTGTTTGGTGAGATCTTTCGCTATCTGGATCAGTTGAAGCCTGGCGATGAGATCATCATTCACACGCAGCGTCAGGTTTATGTCTATGTGGTTTACAACACGGTGGTGGTTGAGCCAACCGATGTTCAGTACATGGATCCTACCGTTGCGCCGGAGGTGACGTTGGTTTCCTGTTATCCTTACCTGGTGGATACGCAGCGCATCATTGTGCAAGGACGCTTGAAGAGCGGCGGATAGCGGAGGGGCGATATGTCAACGTATGAGGGCAATCAGACCTCCCCCCCGTGGGGAGCGAACGTCAAACTGGTAGTGGGGTTGACCATCGTTGCCATGATGGCGGCGTTGTTGATCCGGTTTCGTTCGATTCTGCCCCCTTTGCTGGTGACGTTCATCCTGACCTATTTGCTGCATCCGTTGATCGCGCGCCTTAGCCAGGTGACGCGGCTCTCCTGGCGAGCGGCGGTGAACCTGGTGTTCCTCTTACTGACGATATCGGTGATCGCCGCCTTCACAGCGACGGGCGTTGTGCTGGTGCAGCAGTTACAAAGCCTGATCCGCGTGGTGGAAATCTTCGTCAATGACCTGCCCACGCTGGCGATCGAGTGGTCCACGCGGGTGTATGCCATTGGCCCGCTGGAAGTGGATGTCTCCCAGTACCTCGCAAACGTGGATCTTCAGGCGGCGGTGCAGCAACTCATTTCGGTGGTGCGCCCGGTGTTGGGTCAGGCCGGCGGCGTGCTGACCACTGTGGCGGCAGGCACGGCGAGCATCGTCGGCCAGGTGTTTTTCATCCTCCTGATCTCTTATTTCATTTTGGGGGATATGGGGAAGGTGCGGGAGAACATGGAGCCGATCGCCTTTCCCTCAGGGTATGCCGCCGATCTGCGCCGCATGGGGCGGGAGCTGGCGCGCATCTGGAACGCTTTTTTGCGCGGGCAGATCCTGCTCTTCTCGCTCACGGTTGTGGTGTACGCCATCTTGCTGACGGCGTTGAACGTGCGCTACGTGTTTGGCCTGGCGTTGCTGGCGGGGTTCGCCCGCTTTGTGCCCTACATCGGGCAGTGGATCACCTGGGGTGTGTTGATCCTGGTCACGCTCTTTCAGCCGGAAAATTATTTCGGCCTCACCCCGCCGCAGTATACCGGCCTGGTGGTGGTCGTCGCCCTGGTGGTGGATCAGGTATTGGATAACCTGATCGCCCCGCGCATCCTGGGTGAGACTCTCGGCGTGCATCCGGCGGCGGTTCTGCTGGCGGCGATTGTGGCTTTGAATTTGTTGGGGTTGGTTGGGGTGGTGCTTGCCGCTCCCGTGTTGGCGACGCTGACCCTGGTGGGGAGGTACGTCCTTCGCAAAATGCTCGACCTGGATCCCTGGCCGGAGCCAGAAGGAAGCGATGACGATCATTACCTCCCCTGGAGGGAGTGGTTCAGCGGTGGGTGGGAGCGGCTACGCACCTGGGGGAGAAAACTTGCCGCGCTGCGCAAGCGTGGCTGAAAGCTGCAAGATTACTCGAATACCCACTCATCAATTGCCCGCCCCCATTCGACCAGTTCTTCGGGGCGGAACCACAGGGCGGTTTCTTTTTCTCCATTTTCCACCGAATCGGAGGCGTGGGTCAGGTTGCGGCCAACTTCCAGGCCAAAATCATGGCGCACCGAACCGGGAGCGGCCTCGGTGGGGCGGGTCGCGCCCATCGTCTGGCGCACGGCAGCCACCGCGTTCGGCCCTTCCCAGACCATCGCCATCACCGGCGCTGAAGTGATGTAGCGGATCAATCCATCGTAGAACGGCTTGCCTTTGTGGATGGCGTAGTGGGTTTCTGCCAGCTCCTGGCTGACCTGCATGAATTTAGCAGCGACCAGTTTGAGGCCGCGGCGTTCCAGGCGGTTGATGATCTCGCCGATCAGGCCGCGCTGCACGCCATCGGGTTTGACGAGCACGAACGTTTTTTCCATTGGGATTCTCCTTGTCTCACAAAAAGGTGACAGTCGCGGCAGGCGCGGCTGTCACCTTGGATTCTCGGCGGGGGATTGTACCAGATTTTATTGCATCTGTACCAGGCGCTCGGCGCGGGAATAGGTATCCAATGCCTCTTGCAGGCGATCCTGGCGCATGTAGGCGTCGCCCAAGGTTTGCAGCACGTCTGCATTGGTGGGATAGCGTTGAGCGGCGTACTCCAGGTCGGCGACGACTTCGTCCAGGCGTTTGCCCTTCTTTATCAGTTGCACGTAGGTTTCCAGGGCGGCATCTACAGCGCCAGCTTCCAGTTGCTGGCGGGCCTGTAACTGGCGGGCGTGGTGCTCGTCCTCGGGCTGGACCGGCGGAGTGGCGGGCGCTTCGGGGGTCGGCGGCGGTGGTGCGGCCGGCTCTTCCACCGGCGGCGCGGTGATTTCTGTGTATTGTTTCAGCGCCTCGATGGCTTCAGCCTCCAGGCCAGGGATGCTCTGCAAGTCGGCGAAGCTCTGGTAGGGGCCGTGCGCCTCTCGATAGGAGAAGACCAGTTGCGCCCTGCGGAAGCCCATGCCCGGCAGGCGCTCCAGCTCAACCAGCGAAGCGCGATTGAGATCGAGCTTTTCAGCAGGCGGCGAATCCGCTGCGGTTTCCGCGGGAGAGGTGCTTTCTGGTTGTGTCGTCGCGGCGGCGATTTCCTCCCGTGAGGGAATGTCTTTGCCGAATTCGCGTATCCAGGTTGCATCCACGGGCGAGGACTCCTCCGCGGCGTCTTGCAGCCATTCGGGGATGGCTTCTTCTTCCGCTGGCGTCTCTGCGGCTGCTTCGGGGGCAGGGCCGGTTTCCGCCTCGCGCAGCCAGTCGGGGAGCGGTTCCTCTGTTGGGGGAGCAGCTTCCTCTGTGGATGGCTCGGGTGCTGCCTCGGCTTCCTCTGCGGGGGAAACGGCGGGCGTGGCAGTCTCCTCCGATGTGGGCGGAGGGACGGCAAATGCGCCCTCGCGCAGCCATTCGGGCAGGTCGTCTGCAGTTTCTTCTTCGGCGGGTTGTGCAGCAGGGGTGGGTTCTGGCGGGGGTGTTTCCGCGACGGGTTCCTCGCTGATGGGAGGAGCAGCGGCTACCGGCTCTTCTATCGGCTCTTCTTCGGCCTGCTCTTCCTCGGCGGGGGTTTCCTGGACTGGCACCCAATCGGGGGCAGTCGCGGGGCGATCCTCGGGGCGGGTGATTAATTCCTCCTCCGGGACGCCTCGCTTGGCAGCCAGGCTCTCCAGCCAGGCCATGGCCGCGTCGGGATCCGAGAGGTCCACAGGTGGCTCCGCGGCGGCTTCGGCGGCGGGCGTCTCGCTCGTCGCCGGTTCAGCTTCTGGCTCGTCCGCTGGCGCTTCCAGCCATTCGGGGAACTCCGGTTCCTCTTCGGCGGCGGGTATCTCTTCCTCGCTTTCCTGGCGCGGTTGAGCCAGCCATTCGGGGAAATCGGGCTCCGAGGTGGGCTCTGCTTCCGCAGGAGGCTGGGCGGCCGCAGGGGCCTCCTCCGCAGCGCTCAGTTCGTCTAGCCAGTCGGGGATATCGGCCGCGCCAGTCTCTGCGCTTTCCGTTTCGGGCGCGGGAGTCTCTTCTACCAGCTCGTTGAGCCAGTCCGGGATGTCGCTTTCCAGGGTAGGTTCTTTGCTCACAGGGGTGGTGGGTTCGGCTGAAGGAGCTGCTTCCTCGAGGTTGCTGAGCCAGTCGGGAGTCTCCCCCTCGGCGGCAGGAGCGGGTTCGGCTGGCACTTCATCGAGGGTTTTGAGGAAGTCGGGCAGGGCGTCCTCGTCTGCGGGGGCAGGTTCGGCGGGAGGGGCTTCTTCCTCGATGCCGCTGAGCCAATCGGGGATATCTCCCTCGGCAGTGGCAGCGGGTTCTGATGGCGATTCTTCTAGGTTTTTGAGGAAGTCGGGCAGATCTTCGCTCGTGGGAGTGGCTTCGGCTGCTGGGGCCTCTACCTCGATTTCACTGAGCCAGTCGGGGACCTCTTCCTCGGTAGTGGGAGTGGGTTCGGCTGCTGGGGTCTCTTCCTCAATTTCACTGAGCCAGTCGGGGATCTCTTCCTCGGCAGTGGGAGTGGGTTCGGCTGCTGGGGCCTCTTCCTCAATTTCACTGAGCCAGTCGGGGACCTCCTCCTCGGTAGTGGGAGTGGCTTCGGTTGCTGTGGGTTCTTCTTCAAGCTCTTTGAGGAAATCGGTCAACCCGCGCTCGGGGACAGGCTCTTCCTCGGTGATTTCTTCCAACCATTCCGGGGTTTCGTCCAGCCGGGGTGTGGGTTCCGGTTCTTCCTGCGTCTCCTCGATGCCCTCCAGCCACTCGGGAACGGCGTTTTCGTCCAGGTTGAGATCCAGTTCGGGTTCGGGAGCAGCGTGTTCTTCGCCCGTCAGCCATTCGGGGAGTCCTTCCGACGTGTCTTCGGCAGCCGGGGTTGATTCGGCGGGGGATGCAGTGGCCGCCTCGAACAGTTCTTCCAGGGCGGCGAGGTCTTCTCCCTCAATATCGCTGGCATCCTCATCATCGCTGCTGGCTTCTCCGAGCGCGGCGGCGGGGGCAATGTCCTTGATCCAGTCGGGCAGGTCGGCGGGGACGGCTTCTTCCGCGCTCTCCTCGGATGGCTCATCGACGCCAAGGTCAATCGGCTCTTCCGAAGCTTCCCCCGTCGCCGGTTCCCAGCCGGCATCGCGCATCCACTCCGGGATGGCTTCGCCGCCCGTCTCTTCCGTGGAAGCCGCGGTGCCTTCCTCTGTGGAGGCGCTCAGCCATTCGGGGAGCGCCTCCTCGGCGCTATCTTGTTCGCCCAGGTCAACGCCGAGGGAAGAAGCCCAATCCGGGGGCAGATCGCCTGCTGGGCTTACCGGGCGGCCATCCCAGCGGAGACGTTCGATCACCACGGCCTGATCGGGCACTTCGGCCGCGATGGGGGCGTGCTGTGAAGTGTGTGCTTCGTAGGGATCCAGTTCGTGGAGGCGTTGCAGGCAGATTTTGCGGTCTTCCTGCCGCTGTGTGCCTTCGAGCAATTGAGCCAGCAAGCGGTTGGCCTGCAGGCAGTAGGGTAGTTTTTTCAGAATCTGGCTGCAGGTTTCAATGGCATGAACATCATCGCCGTTACGGGCGTACATCTCCGCCAGCAACACCAGTAGGTCAGGGCGATCCGGGTCCTGAGCGAGGGTGGAGCGCAGCTCGGCGATTGCCTGAGGATAGTGCCCGCCTTTGGCGTAGGTGCGCGCCAGGGCCGCGGGCGTGAGGCGAACCTTGGGCGGGGTCATGCCGTCGCGTTTTCCGTACAGGCGGCGCAGTTCTTCCTGGATTGCCGGGTTATACGGCTGCACCTCGAAGGCGCGCTCCATGTGCCAGATGGCGGCGTCGAGGCTGCCATCGTCCTCGCGGATGATGCTCATACCCAGGTGAGCGATGAAATCATCGGGAACGGCGGAGAGCACTCGCTCAAAGATATCCGCAGCGCTGGGGTATTGTCGCGCCTCGAGGAAGGCTTTGCCCAGCAGGCGGTAGGTATCGACGTGTTTGGGGAAGGATTGCAGTATGTGACGGCAATGCGCCACGGCCTCATCGGTCTGACCTTCGTAGATGGCACTCTCGATTTCCTGAAGGTATGCGCGCAGAGGGATTTTTGCCATAGTGTTACCCTCCCTCAGAAGAGGGGTTCGTTTTGTGATCGATTAGATTCATCTTTTGCGACCAGCCTTAGGTTCATTTTAACATAAATTTGGAGAAGATTGCGTAAATTTACGTTGTTGTGGCTCATTCTCCGCTGCGAAACTCAACCAGTTCCACGCTGCCAGGCGTTTCGATGGGGAAACTGACCCCAAAGACCTGGATGGTGGCGTTGTGAAACTCCTGGTGCAACAAACCCAGGTTTGGCTCAAACCAGAGGTCGTTTTGAAGGTTCAAGACCGCGGCCAGCGATACTTTCTCTCCGCCTTCTTGCAATTCTGCTGTGAAATCGAAGGTCAGGTCACGCCTCAGGCGGATGGCGCGCGGATAATCCCCGGCGGGGACGCTTACGCTGTCAAAGATCACTTCTCCGGCACCGGGGGGTTGCCATTCCATCGTCAATGGGCTGTTGTTCAGGGTGCCTGTGGCCGTGTCGCCTTCGATCGTGGCGCTGAATTCCCCGGCTGCCAGGTACTCGCCGCGCCAGGTCATATCCCAGTTGTTGGCGGTCAGGGCAGCGTAGGCGGGGGCGAAGACGCCATCCTGGTGCTGAACCTGAAGCGAGCCGCTGAAATCGCCGAAGAGGAAGCCCAGCAACACCATTGGGAAGTTGAGGATTGCCCCGTCCTGGCATTCCACCGTGGTTGTGGTGGTGACGCCTGAATCCAGGTAGAGCGCCTGGATGGTGGCCTGATTCCCCTGAAACTGTGATTTCATTCGTCGTCATCGGCTACCAGGCCGGGCTGTTGCAGATCGATGACCTCTCCGTGGACGTTGATCACGATGCGGAAGCCGGTCATCCCCAGGTAGGTGCGGCTGGCTTCGGGGATGCCGACTTCAAACAGGCGGTCGAACTGCTGATCCATGTTTTTGAGTTGGGTTTCGATCATCGCGCGGGTGAAGATGTCATCCTGGCCGAGCATTTTGGCGGCCTGCTCGCTGAGCAAATCTTCGTGCCCGGCGATCATCTCTTTCATTTTGTGCAGCACCTGGCGATCCACCTGCTCGGAGGGGATGTGCCGCTTGAACCCGGCGTCGTCCACTACATAGCACGGCTCGGCGCCGACGTAAGTCGTCTCCACCGGGTTGCCGTTTTCGTCGAAAACTAGGCCTTCAAACAGAACTTTGGGTGTCATCGTGAGATTCTTTCAGGAAGATTGTTTACCTTCTATCGTCGCCAGCAGAATCGCCGCGGCGATGCCCAGGCGGCGGTCGAGGCGTTGTTGGGGATCCATGCTGAAGTCAATATCTAGCTGATAAGCAAATATGCGGAAGCGCTGCCGCAGGTCGGCGACGCGCTGCTCTCCTATGAGCACATCGTAGTTTTGGGGCAACAGAGACCCAAAAAGAAAGCGGCGCAACAGGGCGTAGGTCATGCTGTCTTCCTGCACCACGCCCAGAGGTTGATCCTGTGCGTCGAGGATTTCCCAGGCATCACGCACCAACGAGCGGAAGCCTTTACGCCGCAGCACGCCGATTTTGGTCTGGTACTGGGGATCGATGACGTCGTACGCGGCGGCGAAATCGATGATCTGACGCGCCTGGATGTGCAGCAGCTCGCGGCTCATGCTCTCGTCCGAGTAGACGCGGATATCCTCTCTGAGCCGGAACATCTTTTGCTGGCTGTAGAGCACCAGTTGTCCATTGGGCGTGTAGAGGCGGAATTTACCGGTCAGCGCCAGCACCTGGCGTTTGAGTGTGTAGCGGTCATGTTGAAAAGCGATATCCATCTCCATGCTCCTCTGGCGAGTGTTTTTTAGGAGGGGTCAGAACACGTCCACGCGGGTGCCATCCTGGCGGGCGTAGGTGTGTGCCTGATCGGCGGGCGCAACCGGCAAAGTCCAACGGAAGATCCATTTGGCATCTTGCGGTGTGAGGTTGATGCATCCGTGGCTGCGCGGCCGACCATAATCATTATGCCAGTAAGTGCCGTGAAAAGCCACCCCGTGTTCGGTGATGTAGCTCACCCAGGGGACGCCGGGCAGGTCATAGCCGTTATAAGCCAGATTTCCGGCGGCCATGTGGCGAGAAGGCATTTTATGCAGCACGGTGTGACGGCCCGCGGGGGTGAAGAAGCGCCCGTTGCTGAACTCAGCGCCAGTGGCCGCTCGCGCGTAGTACACCGGCCGGTCATACTCGTAGGCGATCACCATCTGTATATCGGTGTGTACCTCGATGCGCTTGGCCTCGAGGGGTACCTCTGGGGAGAGGGGGGTCAGTTCTTCGGGGGGGATCAGGCGCAGGTGACGCGTTGGGACGTAGTAGCTTTGTTCCCATTTATCGTCCTGCACGCGATACACCGGCGTGCCGTCCATGGCGACGGTGTATCCGGTCACCCAGTAGGTGGTCTCGTAATACAGCCGATAAGCCACCTGGTAGCGCAGGTTGAGATCCCAGCGGGCGTCGGAGTAGGGGACGGTCAACTCGGCGAGACGCCCCTCCGGGGGGATATCGGTGACCGGGTATTGCAGCAGGGTTTGCACCGGCTGGATGCCGCCGGAGTGGGCGTAGCCTTCATCGCCGATGCGATACCAAACCCGGTTGTAGGCAGGCTCATCATCCCCGATGGTGACCTCACTGATTGGGATAATGGCGTCTCGCCAGTAATGGCGCAGCACCTCACCGTTAAATGACGGACGATCGAAAACGTCGATCTGGTCGTAGAGTACGCGCCCCTGCTGATAGGGGGAGAGCCCCTGAAGCCATCGTCGCAGCGGCGCAGTGAACAGGCCCAGCGCCCCGCTGGCGCTGAGTTTGAGGAAATCGCGTCGCGAGAGATGAGTGGTCTTCATGGGTGTACATTGACCAGCGTGCCGACTGAAGCCCAGTTGAACACCCAGGCCGCGTCGTCTATCGTCATGTTAACGCATCCGTGGCTCATCGGCGTGCCGAAGTTATTATGCCAGTAGGTTCCGTGGATGCCGTAGCCCTTGTAGAAATACATGGTGTAGGGGACATCAGGGAGGTAATAGCCCGGCCCGGCCATGTTGGTATAGCGGTATTTGACGTAAATGCGGTACTGCCCGGTGACGGTGGGGTGCTGCCAGGTCCCGGTGGAGACGATGAAGGATTTGACCACCTGATTGTCCTGGTAGGCGTAAAGG